>NZ_BAAAMU010000007.1:0-168767 GCF_039529435.1 Nonomuraea maheshkhaliensis | reverse complement strand
GGGCGGGCCGTGCAGGACCAGGTGCACGGGTGCGGCGGCCCGCTCCCCCGCCATCGCCGCGATCCACCCGAGCACCGGCTCCCGCCCGGCGAAGTCGGATATATCCGGCGGCAACTCATTGACCACCCCCTCCCGCCCCACACCTCGCGGCCCCCGCCCCACACCTGAACCACCCCAGGACCCCTGCTCCACTCCAGGACCGCCATCCCGGGCAGGACCTCCTCCCGGGCCGGGCAGGCCCGTGCCCGCGTCCGGGGCGTCGTTCAGCACGCGCTGGTGGGCGGCGACCAGCTCGGCGCCGGGCTCCAGGCCCAGCTCCTCCACCAGCGTCCGGCGCGCGTCCTGGTAGGCGGACAGCGCCTCCGACCTGCGCCCGGCCTGGTGCAGCGCCTCGATGAGGCGTACCCAGGCACGCTCACGCAGCGGATGCGCCCCGACCAGCGCCCGGAGCTCGCCGACCACCTCGGCGCCCCGGCCCAGCCGCAGGTCCAGCTCCACCCGCTCCTCCAGAGCGGTCAGACGCAACTCCTCCAGCGGTACGCCGTACGTCCGGCGCAGCACCGACGACTCCACGTCCGCCAACGCCTGCCCCCGCCACAACCCCAGAGCCGCCCCGAAGCCGCCGGCCGCCTGCGCCACCCGGCCCTCCGCCCGCGCCCGCCTGGCCTCGCCGACCATCCGCTCGAACCGGTGACAGTCCACGTCGTCCCGCTCCACGTCGAGCAGGTAACCGCCCGGCACGGTACGGATCCCGTCCACGACCTTGCGCAGGGCGCTCACGTACACGCGTAACACCGACTCCGCCGACGCCGGCGGCCGGTCGTCCCAGACCACGGACATCAGCCGATCAACCGGCACCTGCTCCCGTGCCGACAGCAGCAACGCGGCCAGCAGCGTCCGGTGCTTGGCGGGACCCGGAGCCTGACCCCCGTCGATCCGCAACGGCCCCAGCACCGCGAACCGCACCTGCGACCTCACGTGCCGGTCGCCGGTCTGACGGCGAAGGACTCGAACCGCACCTGTATGGCCTCAACACCGGCACCCACCCCCACCCCGGCCCCGGCCCCACCGGACCGCACGACACCAGGCCTCGTACCGCCGGATCCGATGCCGACGAACCGCGCGCCGGCAGACTTCGTGCCGCCGGGATGTGGGCTGCCCTGGACGCCTGAGCCGGTGGTGGTGGGCTGTTCGGGTGACGGGGCCGCGTAGACGCCTGTCTCGCCGGGGCCGTGGGGGTCGTCGGCGTCGGACGCCTCGCCGACCAGGGTCTCGTTCAGCCACATCCGCAGCGTCACCTTGCCCCCGCTCCGGCCGCACTCCGCCACCACGCGGTTGGTGGCCGTCTTCGGCGTGTTCGTGGGGCCGTACAGAACCTTCGCCTCGGCGCCCGAACGGCGCTTGACGATCGTGACCTTGCCCTCGCCGCTCACCCCGAACTCGTAGCGGTCGCCCGAGCCGGCCGCCCCGTGGCACCACACGCCGTACTCACCCGCGCCCTGCTCCAGGGTGGCCTTCGCGCTGACGATCACGCCGTTCACCGGCTCGCGCACGGGCGCCGACTTCCACAGGCGCCAGCCCGGCTTGACGGTGAGCCGGTAGCCGGAGCCGTCCAGGCGGGCGTCACCGCCCTCGGACGCGCCGGTGTCCCAGGACTCGAAGCCCGCCTCGTACGGCCAGGTCTGCCGGGTGAGGCCCGGCACGTTCACGGCGACGACGACGGCGGTGACCAGCAGCGCACTCGCCCCGACGGCCCACGGCGACCACCGCCTCCGCCGCCGCCCCGGCGCCTCGCCCACATCCCCACGACCGGCACCCGCCCCGCCGCCCTCAGCCCCGTCGAGCCGCCCGCTCCCCGCCCCGAGCACAGCGGTCCCGGCCCCAACAGACCCCGACCCGGCAGGCCCTGATCCGACGGGCCCAGACGCACCAGCCCCGGCCGCTCGCGGGTCGGCTGGCGGTCGCGGGCCGGCATGAGCATTCCCAGCCCCGGACGGTCCCGGGGCGGCCGGGGGACGGACGTCGGCTGTGATCGACTCCGTCCACGTGCGTTCCACCACCTCCGTCGCCGCCGCCAGCCGCGTCCCTCCCACCAGCTCTCCCAGCAACTGCTGCGCCGTAGGCCGGACCCGCGCGTCCTTGGCCAGGGTGCGTTCCACCACCCCCCGGATGCCGTCGTCCAGCCCGTCCAGTCGCGGATGCTCGTGCGCGATCCGGTACAGCACCTCCCCAGGCGCCCCGCCCCCGAACGGCAGCCGCCCGGTCCCGGCGTACGCGATCACCCCGCCCCACGCGAACACGTCGGCGGCGGGGGTGAGCGGGTCGCCGCGCACCTGCTCGGGCGCCATGAACGCGGGCGTCCCGAGGATGGCCTGGCTGGCCAGGCCATCCTGGTCGACGATCTGCGCGATGCCGAAGTCGATCACCCGGGGCCCGAGCGGCGAGAGCAGCACGTTGGAGGGCTTCAGGTCACGGTGGATCACCCCGGCCCCGTGGATGGCGCTCAGCGCGGTCGCGATGCCGACGGCCAGCGCCTCCAGGTTGCCGCCCGACAGGGGCCCCTGGTCGCGGACGGCCTGGGCCAGGTCGGGACCCTTGACGTACTCGGTGACCAGGTAGGCGACGCCCCCGTCGATCCCGGCGTCGAGCACCGGCGCGGTGCAGAACCTGGCCACCCGCTGGGCCGCCGCCACCTCCCGTTCGAAGCGCCGCCTGAACGCCGGGTCGCGGGCCAGCGCCGGGTGGATGAGCTTGACCGCGGCCAGGCCACCGGTGGGCGTGGCGGCGAGGTGCACCTCACCCATGCCGCCCTGGCCGAGCAGGCGCCGCAGCGCGTACCCGCCTATGACCCGGTCTCCGTTCATCGCAGACACATTAGCCAGATTCGAGGTGATGAGCCGGAATCATCCGACCGCGGGCGCCTGGGCCAGGCGGTAGCGGGAGGGCGGGATGCCGTACCGGTCGATGAACGCCTGCCGCAGCGTCTCCGCCGTGCCGAACCCGCAGCGCACCGCCACCGCCGCCATCGGCAGCGACGTGGAGGCGAGCAGGTGCGCGGCGGCCTCGGTACGGGCCTGCCTGACGTAGCGGCCCGGCGTCAGCCCGAGATGCTTGAGGAACAGCCGGGTCAGGTGCCGCTCGCTGACGCCCGCCTCGGCCGCCAGCGCGGGCGTGGTGAGGTCGTCGCGCAGGTGGGCGGAGATGTAGTCGATCGTCCGTTTGACCAGGCTGTTGGCCGGGGACGGCGCGTCGACGAACATGCTCATCTGCGCCTGGTTGCCGGGCCGCTGCAGGTAGGTGACCAGGTTGCGGGCGACGGTCCTGGCCAGTCCGGTGCCGTTGTCCTCCTCGACGAAGGCCAGGGTGAGATCGAGCGCGGCGGTGATGCCGGCCGAGGTGGCGACGTTGCCGTCCCTGATGAAGATCGGGTCGGGGTCGACGATCACGTTGGGGTAGCTGGCGGCCATCCGCTGCGCCTGGTCCCAGTGGGTGGTGGTGCGCCGCCCGTCGAGCAGCCCGGCCGCGGCCAGGACGAAGGAACCCGTGCAGACGGAGGCCACGCGCCGGCTCTCGCGGGCCAGCCGCCGCACGTGACCGACGATCAGCGGGTTGGCGGCGGCGTCCTCGTGGCCGATCCCGCCCGCCACCACGAGCGTGTCGAGCGGCCCTGTGACGCGTTCGAGGGCGAGCTGGGCGTGCAGGGTCAGCGCCGTCGCGGTGGTGACGGGGTGGCCGCCGGGGGTCGCCACACGGTATTCGTAGTAGGGCCGGGCGCCGTGCCAGTTGGCACTCTCCAGCGTCGTGCTGATGGAGGCGACCTCCAGTAACTCCGCCGCCTCATACGCCACCACCACGACCCGTCTCGGCTCCATGACCCCGACTGTAGGTCCGAAGGACGTGGATCCCAAGTTTCCGGACCTCCTCAGCCGCCTTCCTTGGCCTCCCCGGCGGGCTCCGGCCACAGTCGGAGCATGACGACGACGACCACCCCCAAGTCAGGCCGCCGCTGGGGCAGATTCGCCCTCCACTACGTCGAGATGATCATCGCGATGTTCGTCGGGATGTTCGCGCTCGGCATGCTCAGGTCCGCCGTCGGCCTCGGCGTCTCCCACGTCGAGCAGCCGGAGCTCTGGTACCTCGCGATGGCGTTCGACATGTCCGTGGGCATGGCCGCGTGGATGCGGTGGCGCGGGCACCGCTGGGCGCCGACGCTGGAGATGTGCGGGATCATGTTCGCGCCGATCGTGCCACTCTTCCCCATGCTGTGGCTGGGGATCATCGACGGCGGCGTCCTCATGACCGTCTCGCACGTGGCGATGTTCCCGCTCATGCTGGTGGCGATGCTGCGCCGCCTCGACGAGTACGCCGGCTGCGCCCACTGAGCGCCGCCGGCTCCCCCACCGAGTGCCCGCGAGTGCCCGCCGACCACGTACGTCAGCGACGCTCGGGCACCGGCTCGCGTGTCGTCCGCTTCCTGATGGCGCCCAGCGCGGCGTGCCGGTCCCGGATGTCGGAGATCAGCACGTGCGCGACCAGCATCAGCCCGAGACACAGGATGTCGGCCGCCCACCAGGGGATCTCGGCGAGCAGCAGGTACCCCTGGCCGTCGCTCAGCGACCTGATCACCACCGTGACCACCGCCACCACCAGAGTGACCAGCAGCCAGCTGCGCAGCCGGGGCAGGTTGCCGTTGTTCCACAGCCGGACCCGCCAGTTCATGAACACGGTCAGCACACCGAGCAGGGCGCAGAACCCGATCAGCCACCACGGCAGGGCGAAGGCGTTCTGCTCGGCGATCTGCTCGCGCGTGGTGCGCAGCTCGGTCTCGGCCTGACGCTGGGCCTGGACGGCGGCGTCGAGCTCCCGTTCGAGCTGCGCCACGGTCTTCTGCTCGCGGGCGGGCGGCGTGGCGTTCTCCGTGGGCAGCATGCGGGCCACCACGGTGAGCATGATCGCCACGAACGACAGCGCGAGCACGATGGCCATGAACAGGTCGATGAAGCGCAGGTCGAGCGGTGGTGCGAACGACCTGGGCGGCCGCCTCCTCACGGTTCCCTCACCAGCGTGTACTTCTGCGGCCGGGTCTCGGCGGCGCTCAGCCGCTCGACCGCCGTACGCAGCGCGTCCATGCCCTTGATCAGTTCCTCGGTGCCGCCCCTGGACAGCGCCAGCTCCTGGGTGAGCCCCTGCATGTTGCCCATCTCGCGGGCGAGCCCCTGGATGTGGGACAGCTCGCGCGTCAGCCCCTGCAGCGCGGGGCCGGTCTGCTTGGCGGGCAGGCGCGCGATGTAGATCAGGAAGACCTCGTCGGCCTCCACCACCGCGGCCCGCTCGGCCCGCTCGACCAGGGCCATCGCACCGAACGCGAGCACGCTCAGGAACAGCGCGATCATGGTGACGCCGAACGCGGACGCCAGCTCGGGCAGCACGTGCTGCTTGAGCGCCGTGATCAGCACGCCGGGGTCGCCGCGGCTGTCGAGAGCGTTGGAGAACGAGCTCACCATCGCGGCCATGGTCAGCGCGGTGCCGATGAACCCGAACACCGGCAGGGCCCAGATGAGCGCGTGGTCGAGATGATGCTTGTTGGTCATCTCGCTCTCGTCCAGCGCCGAGCGGGCGCTCAGCACGGACTCGCAGTCGTTCCCGGCCTCGGCCGCCTCCTTGAAGAGCTTGAGCCGCCGGGCCACCAGCGTGTCCTCGTTCGGCTTCACCGACCCGATGTTGGTCTTGGCCCGCTCGGTCGCCTCATCCTCCCGCCGGATGTCCGGTACGGCCCTCGCGATCCTGAGCACCGTGATCAGGAACACCGCGATGACGAGTGTGACCACGAGCTCCGCCGCCGCCGGGGCCGTGGTGGCGCCCACGAACTCCAGCAGCGCTTCGACCGCTCCCGCCACCATCAGGACGGCGGACACCAGCAGGCCCACCACCGGTGCGAACACCGAGTGACGCCAGTCGTACCTTGACACCCTTCAACCCCACTCCGCACACGACTTGTCAGGGGAACACCTAAGCACACGTACAGCAATATTTGGTTACGGAGTGGCAGTTCTGTGACCTATTGTCCCCCACCCGCCACACCCCTCGGCACCACAAGGTGTCCGGCAAGCGAACGCGCATGGGCGCTCTTCGGATAGTGCGCCCGGGTGGACGACCGTAGGCTCGCGGAAAACACCGGTGTGGGGGCGCATCGCGCATCCGCCGCGATCCCGGCCGGAGCAACGGGAATGCCGACAAAGACAGAGGTGTCTCCTGACGACGAAGGCTTCATCGATCGGATCTCCGCGCCGGCCCGCGACGCCTGCGCGTGTCGCACCGTGATCTTCACGATCCTGGGCCCCGTCGGCGTGCTGACCCAGCGGGAAGCCGCGCGGAAGACGGCAGAAGAGCAGCTTTCCGAGCATCGCGTACGCGGTCTGCTGGCCGCCCTGCTGCTGCGGCCCAACAGGTTCGTCGCCCACACCGCGCTGGCCGGACTGCTCTGGGACGAGCCGCCGGCCGGATACCGTTCCAACCTGCGCACGTACGCCTCCCGCCTGCGTCGTTGCCTCAGCGCGGTGGACCCGTCGCGGATCCGGCTGGAGTCGCGGAAAGGGAGCGGCGAGGGCGGAGGCGGCGCGTACCTCCTGCGCGTCGGGGAGATGGAGCTGGACGCCGACGTCTTCCTCCGGCTGATCGCCCGCGCGCAGACCATGCGGCGCGAGGACAACCCCGAGTCAGCCATCCACCTGCTGAAGCTGGCCCTGGAGCTCTGGCACGGCCCGGCCGGCGGTTGCGACATCGCCGGATCCGGCCGGCTGCTCGCCCAGCTCGACGCGTTCAACGACCTGCGGTTGATCACGCACGAGGATCTGATCGCGGTCCGGCTGCAGCGTGGGGAGCACCGGCTCGTCATTCCCGAGCTGAGGGCCCTGCTGGCCGACCACCCCTACCGGGAGGGCGCATGGGCGCAGTTGATCTACGCCTTCCACCGCTCCGGGGACGTCGAGAAGGCCCTGCGCACCTACCGTGAGCTGCGTGACATCCTGGCCAAGGAGCTGGGGGTGGAGCCGAGCGAGGAGCTGAACCGGCTGCACCGCGCCGTCCTGGACCGCGACGACGCCGGCGCGCGGAGGGTCATCTGGCCGAAGCGGGACTCTCTCACGGTGCGCTGACCGGTCGTGACCCGCCGGCGGCAGGGGAACCGATCCGCTGGACGCCGGTGCCCGATCATCGGCCGGTACGTCGGGAAACGCGGTCGTCCAGCCCGGCTCGATCGCCAGCCAGCTGTCGCGGACCGGCCCTCGACGGACGAACGCGTACGGCAGCCACCCGTAGCCGTCGTCGCCCCACCCCGGCCCCCAGCTGTTGCGCACCCGGAACGCGCCGGTGAGCCCGGGCCCGCACGGCCGGTGGTCGTCATAGCCGACGAGCAGCACCACGTGCGCACCGAGCAGCGCCTCCCCGGCACGCGGGACCGGAAGGATCCCGTCGGCGAACGACCTGGCCGTCGAGAGGTGCAGCGTGACCTCGAAGACGACGGGCACGCCCACCGCGAGCGGCTCCTTCAGCAGCGTGACGAGCCTTTCCCCCCGTACCGTGTCCCCCGCATCACCCCCGTCATCCGCGAGCCGCCGGAACTGCAGCCGCGGCGCGCTCGGCGGGTACGCCTCCTCGGGCGGGTCCTCGTTGAGCCGGCCCGGGTCCAAAGGCCAGCTCGCCTCGTCCGCCAAGCCGTGGCGCGCCCAGGCGGCAAGGCTGAAGAGGATGTGCGAGCCGTCTCGGTCGGGATCCCCGCCGAGCCCACGGGAGAGGCGGTAGTTGAAGAGCACCGAGGGCTCGAACTCGCGCCCCTCGGCCCGTCTGGCGTAGTAGGAGGCCATGGCGGTGACCACCGCGGAGGTGCACAACGGGTGTTCTCCCTGGTCGATGACGGCGGGGAACCATCGCTCGACGGGATCCGTCGCCGGTGGCAGCCCTGATCGCATCAGACCGCGCGCCGCCCACGGAGGCGCGAGCCCCGTCCTGGTGGTGCGGAAGCCGTCCTTGACCACGACCTGCCAGCCGGTCACCCGGCCCGCCCGGCGTGAGCTTCGCGCATGACCGCGACCAGCCGGGCGTCCCGCATCCTCACCGCGGCGCGAAAGCCGCGCAGCGCCTCAGGGGCGAAGTCCGCGGCAGGGCGCTGCTCGGGGACGTAGTACCCGTGACGGTCCTCGCCACGCACCAGCAGCGCGCTGTCGGCGCCGTGGACGGGCCGCACGGCGGGATCGATGTAGTCGACGGCGAAGCAGAGCCGCTCCGTCTCGCCCGTGCTGGGTCCCGAGCTGTGGACGGTGGCGGGGGTGTGCACGGCGCACTGCCCGGGTTCGAGGTCCACGCTCACCACGTCCTCCCGCGCGATCTCGTAGTCGGCCCGCTCGCCCTGGAGGAGATCGTTCATGGAGGAGCCGGTGAAGCCGTGCGGCACCAGCCCGCCCGCGTGCGATCCGCGGCAGTACACCATCGTGCCGTTCGCCCTGCTCGTAGGGGTGAGAGCGATCCAGACCCGGATCGCTCGGCCCTCGAAGCCCTCCCATCCGTAGTAGGGGGCGTCCTGGTGCCAGGCCAGGCGGGCAGGGCTGTGCTCGGGCCGCTCGAAGATGTTGGTGGACCACACCAGGAGATCGGGGCCGATCAGGCTCTCGGCGAGATCCACCGCCGCCTCGTGGTGCACCAGCGCGTCGGCCCATCGCGTGAGCAGGTGGATCTTGGGATAGTTCCAGCGCTGCCGCAGCAGCCCGCCGGCCCGCCGGGTGATCTCGCGATAGGTCCGCAGCGCGGTGGCGTACTCCCGCGCCTCCTCACGCTCCAGCAGGTCGACGGGGAAGAGGAATCCGTCGGCGCGAAAGCGGGCGAGCCGGTCGTGCCGCGTCGCGGGACGGTCGCTCATCCCAGGTACTCCCTGATCGCGCCGAGCAGCAGCCGGGCGTCGTCGGCCTTGGTGTCGGGCGCCCCGGCGGCGAAGAACCGGGTGAGCGCCTCGTGCTCGCCGGCGGGCAGAGCGGGCTCGACGACCCGCAACACGTTGCGCGCGGTGCGGTCGGGGAAGTACAGCTTCTTGGCCGCGTCGATGAAGACCGCTCCCGTCCCGGCCGTGACCAGCCCGCGTTCTACCGCCGCTTCGACCGCGAACCGAAGATTGATCATGGGATCGGACGCGGCCGCCCCGGTCTCCTCGTCGTAGACGATCGCCACCTCGTCGTCCGCGTCGACGGCCCCGGACGCGTACGCCTCGTAGATCCTGCCGATGCCGATCATGCCCCAGGGAGCGCACTCCACGGCGCGCAGGGCGCCCATGCTGGACGATCCATATACGCGTACGCCCTGGTCGACGGCGGAGAGAACCTCCTTCGGCGAGATCGACAGCGACGACAGGAACCGGCCGTCCACGATGCCGATCGCTTCGGGCGGCACAGGCCGGCTCAGCAGGGCGTCGATGTCGCCGCGCTGGATCGGCGGCAGGTACTCCGCGTCGAGCTCCTTCGCCGCGAGGGCCGGGCTCAGGCTCGGCCCGAGAAAGACCGCTGCGCGCATGGCATTCCTTTCTGCGGTGATGGCGGTCGTGGGGGTCATGGCGGTCAGCCCGCCTCGACGATGGACAGGCGGCGGTCGAGCTCGGCGGCCGTGCGGACGGCACGGTTCCACGCGGTGGCGGCCCGGCGGCCCAGCCTGCTGTGATCGACGCCCCAGGACTCCAGCCCGGGCACCAGCAGCCGGACCACGGAGACCGGGATCTGCGGCGGGGACAGGTCGACCACGATGGCCCGGGTCATCCCGATCGCCCGGAGGCGGTCGAGCATGAAGCGCACGTCGTCCATCACGTCCCCGTGCCGCCATGAGGAGATCTCCCGGGCGTCGAGGATCTTGTTCGCCGGCTTCCAGAGCCAGCCGTTCTCGTCCACGGTCGCCGACCGGTGCACGTGCAGCATGTGCTTGGGCACCTTCGTGCCCGGGAGGGAGATGTCCTCCCGCATGGCCTGGATGTCCACCGCGCGTCCCTGGGCGCACTCGCTGATCGCCCGCACGATCGCGACCTCGGCGTCAGGGTGGGTGCCGAAGCCGGCGTGGTTGTGCGCCGAGGTGGCCGTCAGCGCCTCGGTGGTCGCCGCCGCAAAGGTCGGCACGCCGATGTCGTTGGTCAGCTGGACGACCCGCATCTCCAGCCGCGCGTCGTGGACGCGGGCGACCAGTTCCTTGGCCCGCGGCGGCAGCGTGCCGATGTCCACGTGCGGGTGCTGCTCCCTGAGCCAGCCGGTGATCGCGGACGTGTGCCCCGCGCGGTCGTCCCCCTCCAGCACCCGGCCGAGCTTCGTGCTCAGCAACTCGGAGATGGTGATGGCGTCGCGCTCGATCACCTCGCACAGCGCGTGGCAGATCGCTTCCTCCAGGCTGTTGCCGGAGGCGAGCCCGTTGGTGGTGGTGATGCGGTAGCAGGGCGCCTCGTGGTACTTGGCCACGTAGCCGGCCGCGTCCTGGGGGACCAGGACCGGTTCGCCGGAGAGCAGGTCGTGGCCCTGCGCCCAGGAGATGGGCAGGTCGTCGGAGTAGTGCGGGGCCGGCTCCAGCAGGTATTCGGCGGGGTGCATCGCGCTGCGCCCCTCGGCGCGCAGCTCCCGGTACGAGGCGATGACGGCGGGCATGCGGGGCAGCCACGCGGAGAAGCGCTCCATGGCCTCCATCACGGCCGAGGTCTTGGCCTGCAACGGGGTCATGCCCTTGCCGTTGTAGACGGAGATGATGTCGTTGGAGCGCGGGGAGATCGCGTTGTAGACGGGGATGCCGATCCGGTCCAGCCAGGTGATGTCGGCGACCCGGGTGACGCCCGCCCGCAGGAGATGCGGCTCCACGCGCGACCAGGTCTCCTCGGCGGTGATCTCCCGGTGCACGCCGTGGCCGTTGACCTTGGGCACGTTGGTGCGCAGTTTCATGATTCCTCGTCTTTCTGGACGAGTTCGACCCGCGCCCGGCCGTCGCCCTCGTACCGGTAGCTCAGCGTGATCAGGTCTCCGGGCGCGACCTTGATCTCCTCGGGGAAGGCCCAGCCGGCGCAGTACCAGTGGCTCTTCTCGCCGCCGTCCCAGGGAGCCGTGGAGAGCACGGTGGTGGGACCGAGCCGCGCCTCGAAGTAGACGAGCGCGGTGTTGAACAGGCCCGCCCTGGTGACGGGCACGCTCACCTCGTTCTCGAAGTGCCGTACGTCCTGGTGCAGGTCGACCGTGAACAGGGGCACGGGATCCGAGAGCGGCTCCCAGTCCCGCACGTGCTCGGGGCGTTCGTAGAAGCCGGCCGAACGGGAGAGGTTGCCCTCCAGCATCGGCGAGAAGTCGATGCCGTAGCGGCTCTGCCAGCGCACGATGTGCGCGGGCAGGATCCGGTGCCGGGAGCGGAAGCCGTCCGGCATGTGGGCGAGGTAGATCTTGGCGCGCAGCGAGCCGGGGATCAGGCGGGCGTCGTCGGTGAGCAGGCGCCGCCGCGCGTCCTGGAGGTTCTCCCAGATGACCATGTCCAGGCCGTCGTTGCCGATGATGTCGGTGGTCAGGACGGTCGCCTTCTCGGGCAGTTCGGTGGTGGTGGACCAGCCGCGCACGATCGTGACCCGGTCGGCGAAGCCGTTGCGCTCGACCACGCGGGCGGCGATGTCGCCGGTGCGCGCGGGCTCGACGGCGTACACGTGCCTGGCGCCGGCGCGGGCCGCCGCGACGGCCAGGACACCGCAGCCGGTGCCGAGGTCGAGGACCACGTCGTCCGGCCCGACCACCTCGTCGATGGCCTTGAGGAACAGCGTCTTGCGGACCGGGTCGTCGAGCATCGTGATGTCCAGGTACGTCTGTCCGTACCCGCCGATGGGGAACATCAGCTCCGAGTGGCCCTCGGCCGGGTCGGGGGTGAGCAGTCCGGCCCTGGCCATGGTGGTGAGCGTCGTGAGCAGCTCGTCGACGGCGCGCCTGCCCTTGAGCCGCGGGCGAAGCCGCCGCAGGGCCTCGGCGACGGTCACGGGCTCGTAGAACACGTCGAGGAGAGACAGCGCGTGCGGGCCGAACTCCCAGATCCGCCGGTCGTGGTGGACCCGCACCCGATGGGAGCTCTCCACCTCGACCAGCAGTTCGGGGACACGACGCAGCGTCACGCCGGGCGTCAGGGTCAAAGCTTCCTCCTGTTCTCACTGCTTGCGGCCTCGGCCAGAGCGGCGATCAGCGGCGGCAGGTAGTCGCCCATCGAGCCCTTCTCGTCCGCGTCGGTGGCGAGCGAGTGACCCGTCCGCGGCTCCACCACTTCGAGGCCGTCGGCTCTGAGTTGCGCGATGTTGCGCCGCATGACCGGTTTGTTCCAGGTCGTCTCGCTGGTGGAGGGCACGACGACGGTGGGGCACGACACGGCCATGAGCGTGGAGCTGACGAGGTCGTCCGCGATGCCGTGGGCGAGCTTGCCGACCAGGTCCGCGGTGGCCGGCAGCACCAGGGCCACCTGCGCCCACCGGGCGACGGACACGTGGGAGCGATCCTCCAGGGGGAGGTCGTCCCAGTCGCACATCACCTCGCAGCCGACGACCCGCCGGAACGAGTCCTTGGTGACCAGCCGCAGCGCCATCGGCGTCAGCAACACCCTGATCCGTCCCAGCCCGAGCCGGCCCGTCAGCCAGAGCAGGATGTGCGGCACCGCCAGCGCCGCGACCGATCCGGAGACACAGACCAGCAGCCGCACCCCGCTCAGGTCGAGACGGCTCCCGGCGTCGGCCCCGGCGTCGGTCTCGGCGTCGGTCTCGGCGTCGGTCTCGGGCTCGGTCGAAGGCCGGGTCACGCCGTCACCGCCGTCGCGAACCGCCGCCAGTACGCCTCCAGCCGCGGCAGCGCCACGTCCGGGCCACCGTCCGGGCCACCCCCGGCGGCCTGACGCGCGGGCCGCCACAGCGTGCTCTGGGCGCAGTGCTCCAGCAGCCGATCGGCGACGAGACCCACCAGCCGATCGGCCTCGGGCACCGCGCCGTACCCGTCGAGGAACGCCATCGCCGCCGGGTCGTCCGCCAGCTCGACGAGCGCGGCCGCTTCGACCAGCTCGGCCAGGAAGAAGGCCAGATCACGCAGGGGGTCGCCGAGCCCCGCCTCCCGCCAGCCGAGCACCGCCGGCCGGTCGGTGTCGGCGCACACGCCTGTCGAGAACCGGCCGTGCACGACCACGGGGTCACCGGTGAACGGGGTGATACCCGCAGCGGCGCGGGCGAGCCGTCCACCCTTCAGCCGACGCCGTACGGCCTCGACCTCCCTGGCCGCCTGCGATCCCTCGGGCAGCCAGGCCGGGGCGGAGCGGCGCGGCAGGTCGGCCGGCGGCGCGGCGTGCAGCAGGGCGAGAAAACCGCCCAGTGCCCGGCAGACGCGTTCGAGGTCGCCGCGCCCGGCGCCGTACGCCCGGTCGCAGAGCAGCGCGGGGGTGGGCAGCGCAGGCCACGTGGCCAGGCCGGAGGCGGAGAGCGTGGGGACGGCGGCGAGCACGGCGGCGTCCTGGGGCAGCACGGCGCGCAGCGCGCCGAGCCCGCGCGCGTCCAGGTAACACGGGTTGCGCTGCTTGTCCTGTTCCGCCCAGCGGTAACCGGACGGGGTGCGCACGCAGACCCGGAGCACGAACGGCCCATCCATGCTCCGCACGAGACCTCCGACGGCCGGGGGCGTGCGACCGGTGCCACCGTGCACGAGACCTTCGACGGGCGTGCGGCCGGTGCCGCTTTCCGCGAGGTCGGCCGTCCGGCCGGCCGCCTCGGTCATCCCGCTCACGACACCGACACCGGCTCGGCGTACGGCGCCTCCACGCTCAGCCCCTCGCGCTCGTAGCGGTCGCGGATGGCGGCCAGCCGGCCGTCCGCGTCACCCACCCCCCGCTCGTGCGCCTCGACCAGCGCCTCGGCGACGAGCAGGCAGCGGTGTTCGCCGAAGCTCAGCAGGCGTCCGGGCACCCGGGGCTCGACGGCGAAGGAGACCCCGAACGCCAGCGGCAACGCCAGCCTCGGATAGTCGTCGCGCAGGACGGCGCGGACCTCCGCGCACATCTCCAGCAGGATCGTCCGGTGCCGCGACCACGCCTCCGAGCTCAGGAAGAGCACTCCGGCGTCGCGCCGGGCGTAGGCGGCCGGGTGGTTGGCCATCTTGAACTGGAAGGGGATCTCCAGCGTGTTGAGCGTCGAGGTGACCGCCTTCATCAGGACGGGGGCGCCGGAGTGCCCGTCCAGGCTGAAGTAGACGCGGACCAGCCCGTCCTCGCTTTCGGCCACACCCTGATCGCCGATGGCCAGGTACCAGCCGAGCAGGGCGTAGCGCATGCTCGGCGGGAACCGCACCGACACCGGCGCGCCCACCGTCAGCTCGCCGTCCGGTCCGGTCGCGACCAGCTCCTGCGGGGTGGCGCGAAGCGTGATGCCCTCCGCGTGCACCAGGAAGCCCTGCCCGTCGTGCCCGGTGATCCGCCAGCCGGGGGTGAGATGCCCGCGTCCGGTGTTGTGACCGTGCAGCTGCTCGCTGAAGGCGTAGTCCTCGTAGTCGGGGATGGTGGCGACGGCCTTGCCGCCGTCCATGAGGATCCGCGCGGCCGCGTCGTCCCCCGCGTAGTACGACAGATAGATGAGCTTCGCCAGGTAGGTGACCACCGGATGACCGTCCCCGGCGGCCATGTCGCGTGGCGGCTCCAAGATCCCCAACCGTGGGTGGGTGAAGGTGAAGGCGTCCTTGATCACCACTTCCTCCGCGATCTCACGGAAAAAGTGGAGATAGGGGTTGTCCGGCTCGTCCGTCATCGCAGGATGGCCTCCGGGGCGGGATTTCGGATGAGCTGCTTGCCGTACAGCAGGCAGAGATGGCCGATCCGGCCGAGGGCGCCCAGGAGCTGCAACCGGCTCACCGCCTGGACCAGCAGGAGGATGCCCGCGTATCGGAAGATCCGCTCCTCGTCCGCGTGCTCCTGCTCGGCGAGCCGCCGGTAGGCACGGAGGAAGGCGCGGATGTTGTGCCGCGCCGCGCGGGGTCCGTCCGGGTCGCCGTGGCGGCGCAGGGCAGCGGCGAGGAACTGGCCCACCACGGTGCCGAGGTCGAAGCACGGGTCGCCGAACCCGGCGGCCTCCCAGTCGATGACGCGGACGGGCGCGGACGCCCGCGGGTCCCGGGCCAGCAGGACGTTGTCGTCACGCAGGTCGAAGTGGATCAGGCTGTCCGGCCGCCAGCCGGCGTGAATCTCCAGGAAGTCCGGCCCGAGCGCCTGCATCGTGCGCAGGTACGCGTCGAAGTCGATGCCGCAGCCATGGGCGAACTCGTGCGGCGTGGGGATCGTCGACTTCGGCACCGGCGGACGCAGCAGCCAGTCGGGGTACTCGGCGTACGCCTCCCCGATCGGCGTGCGGTGCAGCCCCGCCATCGCCGCGGCCAGATGGACCAGGTACGCGGTGTCCACCACGTGGGTGTCCCTGATCACGTCGCTCAGGCGTACGCAGTCCCGCATCACGTCCAGCGCGATGGCCCCGCTCCGGGGGTCGGCGGCGAGCAGGCGCGGCAGCGCGGCCCGGGTCCTGGCCGGCAGATCGAGCCGGTCGATCAGGCTCAGCATCACGTACTCGTAGTCGTGGTCGTGCTCGGTGTCCGTGTCCGGCCATTTCAGGAGCTGAGCGCTTCCGTCGGCGAGTTCGACCATCAGCACGAGCCGCCGCGAGACGCGCCGGCTGACCCGGACCACCCGATCCGGATCGATGCCCAGCGCCGTGAACACCGGGGCGAGCTCCGGGCCGCGGTGGTCGACCTGCTGCGTCTGGCGGGGCGCGCTACGCCGACCCGGACGCGGGATGTGGAAACCCAGCGTCCGGGCGCGCAGGAGCTCGTCAGCCCCTGACTGCGGGACCATCTAGCAGTGCACCCCGGCGGTGACGATGATGCCGGTGAAGCTGCCCTGGATGCCCTCGTCGGGCGACAGCCCGACCTTCTCCTCCAGGAACTGCTGCAGGTCCTCCGGGGAGACCCCGGCCAGCTCGCTGAACGCGGTCTCCGACGTGTCGAAGTCCGCGGCCGACTCCTCGGCGCGGATCTGCGCGACGATCTCGTCGAGATTGTGCTCGGGCACGATCGCTGTCATGGCCTCTCCATGGTTCGGCGTCCGCTGGATGCGGGAGGAACGGTGAACGGCTCCAGTCTGGGGACGGAGCGCATGCCGAACGCATGGGCGGGCGAATCACCCTCGTGAGGAGGTCCTGCTCTGGCAGGCGCGTGCCCCCAACAAACACGAAACCGCCCCTTTCCTGCGAGGTTTCCGCAGGTAAGAGACGGTCTGTGATGGTGGAGGTGGCGGGAATCGAACCCGCGTCCTTCAACCCCAAGTCAGGGCTTCTCCGGGCGCAGCCTGCTGTGCTTTTCTCAGCCCCGGCGATCACGCAGGCGAGTCGCCGACGGGCTCAGCCACTGTTGGATTTCCCGATCTTCCCCGTGGCCGGGTCGAACGGTTGAGCCTTCTAACGATGCCAGACACCGGGCCGAAGGCACTCCCGGGCTGACAGTGGTTTCGCTACTTAGGCAGCGAGCGCCAGGGAGTCCCTGGCAGCCACAGTGCTCTTGGAATTGGCACTTGTTGTTTGCGGTCACAGGATTAACGAGGTTATGTCCGCAGTCCTCGGCCCGCTTCACCTGGCTTGCAAGGCCAAAGTCGAAGCCAGTCACCCCCTGTGCAGTTGTCAACACGCCCTGGGACCGGAGCCCCGACGGCGAGCAACATGAATCTACAGTGGATAACGCCCTCAACGCCAACTTAATTCCGAACGGCGAAACCCCCGGGAGCGCGGCGCAGAGGCACACGCTCCCGGGGGCCGACCGGCAGGGTCGAGCCGGTCCGGACGGCAGGACTTCCCCCGAGATGAAGTCCTGTCTCATCACGGCGACTGGGACCGCAACCCCCCGAGCGGGCCCAGTCATCAGGTAAGACGCAACCGGGCCCGCGAATGGTTGCTCCGCGTAGCGACTAATTCACGAAGAGCTGCCGAGGTCCGTGAAGAAGCTGCCCGCGACGGCCCCGGCGTTGTAGTTCTTCGCCAGCACCGCGAGGGCCACATCGCCCTGCCAGCCGACGAACCAGGTCTGCTGGTCGCCGGCGGACGCCGTGACGCCGTAGACCTTGCCCTTGCCCGCCTGGGCGAGGGTGCCGGCGGCGCCGGCCCGCATCATCGCCGTCAGCGTCGCGCGGACTTTCGGGTCCATCGGGATCGGCGCGGGCTGGGCGGCCGGAGCCGGCTCTGCCGCCGGGTCGGCCGTCTTGGGCTCGGTCACCAGCACGGGCGGCCGCCAGGTGCCCGAGGCGACCGTGGCCGCCACCAGGGCCATGCTGAGCGGGCTCACCTGGACGTTCTGGCCCGCGATGGCCTTGGCCTTGTCGGCGTCGCTGGACAGCGCGGGACGGGCCCCGCTGAACGACTTCAGCGGCAGCCGCCAAGGCTGCCCGATGCCGAAGCCCTGGGCGCTGCGGTCGAGGTCGCCGGCCGAGACGCGGCGGGCCAGGGAGGCCAGCGCGGTCACGCAGCCCTTGGCGAAGTGTTCCTGGAACGTGGCCGACGTCGTGACCCCCGTGGTCTGGCCGACGTGCACGAACTTGGCCCCGCCCACCGTGCGCTCCTGCGGGCAGGCCAGCCGCTGCTTGGGGCTGACGCCGCCCTTGAGCAGCGCGTCGGCGGCCACGATGGAGAACGCCGTGCCGGCCGGGAACTTGCCCGCCAGCGCGTCACGCTCCTGGTGCAGCCCCTTGGTGCCGACCGCGAGGATCTCGCCCGTGTTGCGCTGCACCGCGACCAGCGCGCTCGTCTCGGTGTCGGCCACCGCCTGCTCGGCCGCCTGCTGCGCGGCCCGGTCGATCGTGGTCTTCACCGAGACGTTCTGGCGGCCGGGCCACTCCTTGAGCTGGGCGACCTCCTTGCCGGTCTTGAGGTCGAGGATGACGACCTTGGTCTCGGTCGAGCCGGTCAGGTAGTCCTGGTAGGCCTGCTGCAGCCCGCTCTTGCCGACCGAGTCGCCGGCGCGCTGCGGGCCGCCCAGCTTCTGCTCGGTCTCGGGGGTGAGCGCGCTCACGCTGCCCACGATCTGCCGGGGCGGATCGGGGTTGACCGGCTGGTCCTGCGACTGGACCTCGATCCCGGGGATGGCGTCGAGCTTCGGCTGCATCGACTGGTAGCGCGAGCCCCCGAACGTCACCAGCTGCACGAACTTCTCCGGCGGCGACGACCTGACCCGGCTGAGCAGCCGGTCCTGGGCATAGCCGGTGACCTCGGACAGCCGCGCGACCACCTCTTCGGCCCGGTCGCCCAGCTTGGCCGGGTAGACGCCGGCCACGTAGAGGACGGTGTCGCTCTGCAGCGGGTCGCCGGCCTTGTCGACGACCGGCATGCGCGCGTTGGGCTCGGTGTCGACCGCGAAGCGCTGGCCCTGCTTGAGCTGCGGATGCAGCACCGACGGCGACCAGCGCACCCGCCACATCCCGTCGACCAGGTGCAGCGGCAGCACCCCGTCGTATTCCCACAGGGGGTTGTTCTCGCCCAGGTCGACCTCGGCGTGGAAGTTGGCCTTGGACTCCTCGCCCTCGACGCCCAGGCTGGTGATCTTGAACCGGAACGAGGCCGCGTCGAGCTCCAGCTTGGTGTCGGCCAGCGCCTTGCGCACGGTCGCCGGATCGCCGTCGGTGCGGCCGGCGGCCAGCTCGTAGTCCTCGGTCTGCCAGCCCACGAGGAAGTCACGCACCGCGTCGTGCGGCGATGGCTCCTCGAAGCAGCCGGTCAGCGTGGTGCTCGCGACCGCCAGGGTGACGGTCGCGGCCAGGGTGCGGCGGGCGCGTCTCATCGGTTGCGGTGCCGCCGTCTCATCGGTTGCGGCCGCGCAGGGCCCGGGCCATCTCCCGCTTGGCCTGCTGCTCCGCCAGCGCCTGCCGCTTGTCCCAGTCTTTCTTGCCCCGGGCGATGCCGATCTCGACCTTGGCCCGGCCGTCCTTGAAGTAGAGGACCAGCGGCACGATCGTCAGCCCGCCCTCCTTCGTCTTGGCGGCGAGCTTCTCGATCTCCTTGCGGTGCAGCAGCAGCTTGCGCTTGCGGCGCGCCGCGTGGTTGGTCCACGTCCCTTGCGAATATTCGGGGATGTGCACGTTGAGCAGCCACGCTTCGTTCCCGTCGATGCTGGCGTAGCCGTCGACGAGCGAGGCGCGACCCTCTCGGAGCGACTTCACCTCGGTGCCCTGGAGCACGAGACCCGCCTCGAAAGTGTCCTCGACGTGGTAGTCGTGCCGAGCACGTTTGTTCTGGGCGATGACCTTCCGCCCGGTCTCACGTGGCATGGTTCGACTTTACCGGCGACCGGGGCGGGGACGACCCATGTGCACGGCTACACCCTCAGGTAGCGCCGCAGTGTCACGAACGAGGCCAGGATACAGATCACGACACCGATGATCATGGTGATCGTGATCGTCTGGGCCACGTCGTTCCAGCCCAGCAGGGCCGTGGCGCCGCCGAAGAAACCGACGATCTGGTCGAACAGGAACACCTTCGCCACGATCAGGATGACCGCCGCGAACACGCCGCCCACCAGGCCGGCGATGACGCCTTCCATGACGAACGGCAGCTGGATGTAGAGGTTGGAGGCGCCGACCAGCCGCATGATGCCGGTCTCTCTGCGCCGGTTGAACGCAGACAGCCGGACCGTGTTGCCGATCAGCAACGCCGCCGCCAGCACCAGGATGATCGCCACGGTGAGCGCGGCGACGGCCAGTTTGTCGAGCATGCTGAAGAACGGGGCGATCAGCTGTTTCTGGTCCATCACCTGGGCGACGCCGGGCTGCCCGGTGACCGCCTGGATGACGGACTCGTAGTTGTCCGGATCCTTGAGCGCGATGCGGAACGACTGGGGCAGGTCCTCCACCTTGGTGGCGTCCACGAGGGCCTTGTTGGACGAGAACGACTGCTTGAAATTCTCATACGCGGTCGTCTCGTTCTCGAAGAACACCTGCTTGACACCCTGGGTGCCCTTGATGTGCGCTTCGAGCGCCTTGGTCTGCGCGGGCGTGATCGCCTTGCCGTTGCAGGCCGGCATGGCCGTTCCCTTTTTACACAGGAAGACCGACACTTCGACCTTGTCGTCCCAGAAGTTCTTCATCAGCCCGACCTGACTGTTGATCATCAGGCCGACGCCGAGCATCGCCATGCCGACCGCCACGGTGATGATCACCGCGATCGTCATGGTCAGGTTGCGACGGAGGCCGATCCAGACCTCGGAGAAGATGAAATTCGCCCGCATGTCTTGTCTGCAGCTCCCTGTCAGTACGCCTGGCCGTACACGCCACGCGACTGGTCACGGACGATCTTGCCGTCCTCCAGCTCCACGACACGCTTACGCATGGAGTCGACGATGGCCGCGTCGTGCGTGGCCATGACGACCGTGGTGCCAGTCCTGTTGATGCGGTCGAGCACCTTCATGATGCCGATGCTCGTCGCGGGGTCGATGTTGCCCGTGGGCTCGTCGGCCAGCAGGATCATCGGCCGGTTGACGAACGCGCGGGCCATGGCGACGCGCTGCTGCTCGCCGCCGGACAGCTCGTCGGGCATGCGGTGGGCCTTGCCTTCCAGGCCGACCAGCTCGATGACCTCGGGCACCACCTTGCGGATGAACCGCCGGGGCTTACCGATGACCTCGAGGGCGAACGCCACATTTTCGTAGACGTTCTTGTTCGGGAGCAGCCTGAAGTCCTGGAACACGCAGCCGATGCGGCGGCGCAGGTGCGGCACCTTGAAGTTGGACAGGCGGGCCAGATCCTTGCCGGCGACGTGGATCGCCCCGGAGTTGGGCCGCTCCTCCTTGAGGATCAGGCGCAGGAACGTGGACTTGCCTGATCCCGAGGGACCGACGAGGAACACGAACTCGCCCTTGTCCACGTCGACGGAGACGTGGTCGAGAGCGGGCCGGTTCTGGTTCGCGTAGACCTTGGTGACATTATCGAAATGGATCACGAGAGCATCACGGCATGCCAGTCTAGGGGTCAGGACGGAAGCGAGGGTGGCACATGCCCACTTCCCGCCACCGGCCGATCGGGGGCGTCTCTTTACTGATGATCGACGTTCCGATTGGCCAGACGACAGTCTAGGGGGAAGACTGGCATGGAACGTCCATAACGGAAACAAAACGATTGTGCGGCTAGACTTGGGGCTGACATGAGTTGCCAACACCTCGTATGCGCGCAGTGCGCCCACCCCGTGATCGAGGGCCGCTGCCCCCTGTGCCGCGCCAGCAGGGAGCGGATGCACAACCACGGCTTCGCCGGGCTGTCACCCGCTCTCGTCGTCGGGCTGCTGCTGGTCCTGCTGCTGCTGAGCCTGGTGGCCGAGCACCTAGTCGGTGCCTGACTCCTGACGCCGCATCCAGCGGATCTCCGACTCGATGAACTCGTCGAGGTCGCCGTCGAGCACGGCTGAGGGGTTTCCGGCCTCGGTGCCCGTACGCAGGTCCTTCACGATCTGGTAGGGGTGCAGCACGTAGTTGCGGATCTGCGTGCCCCACGACGTGGTGGTGGCGCCGCGCAGCTCCGACATCTTCTCCGCCTCCTCCTGCCGCTTGCGCTCCAGCAGCTTGGCCTGCAGCACGTTCATCGCGGTGGCGCGGTTTTGCAGCTGGGAGCGCTCGTTCTGGCAGGAGACGACGATGCCGGACGGCAGGTGCGTGATGCGCACGGCCGAGTCGGTGGTGTTGACGCCCTGGCCGCCGGGACCGCTGGAGCGGTAGACGTCGACGCGGATCTCGTCCTCGTTGATGTCGATGTGGTCGGTCTGCTCGACCACCGGCACGATGTCGACCCCGGCGAACGAGGTCTGGCGCCGGCCCTGGTTGTCGAACGGGCTGATGCGGACCAGCCGGTGGGTGCCGTGCTCGCCGCGCAGCGTGCCGTAGGCGTAGGGGGCCTTGATCGTGAACGTGGCCGACTTGATGCCGGCCTCCTCCGCGTAGGAGGTGTCGTAGACCTCGGTGGCGTAGCCCTTGCGCTCGGCGTAACGCAGATACATGCGCAGCAGCATCTCCGCCCAGTCGGCCGCGTCGACGCCGCCGGCCTGGGAGTTGATGGTGACGAGCGCCTCGCGGGCGTCGTATTCGCCCGACAGGAGGGTGCGCACCTCAAGGGCGCCGATGTCGGACTTCAGCGTCTCGAGCTCCTTGTCGGCCTCGGCACGCGTGTCGTCGTCGCCCTCCTCGGCCGCGAGCTCGTAGAGGACCGTCAGGTCGTCGAGCCGGCGCGCCACGCCCTCGACCCGGTTGAGCTCGCCCTGGAGGTGGGAGAGCTTGCTCGTCACCTTCTGGGCCTGGTCGGGGTCGTCCCACAGGTCGGGCGCGGCAACCTGCTGCTCCAGCTCAGCGATCTGCTTGCGCATCGCGTCGAGGTCGAGCACGTCCTGGATGCTGCGGAGCGTGCCCGCGAGCTCGTTGATCTCTTCTGCCGGATCGATGCCTGCCACGTCTCCCAAGGGTACGCGACCCTCGCGGGCCCGAATAACATGGCGAGGTGCGTGCTTACGGTCGGCGGAAGATGCTGGCGCTCGCCGCCGGCCTGCTCGCCGGGGTGACCGCCTGCAGCGGTGGCGCCCCGCCCGCCCCGACCAAGGCGGCCGAGTCCAGCTCGGCCCGGCCCTCGCCTTCGGCGCCGGAGCCGGCCGTCACCCGCGAGGAGGCGGCCGAGGCGTTCGCCGAGTTCATCGCCGCCGACGACCTGCTGCGGGTGCGCAGCGAGCTGCGGGGCCGGCTGCAGCAGGCGAAGGACCTCACGGTCGGCGGCCAGGCCGCGCTCACCGTGGCCGCCTACTCCACCACCGACTACGCGCCGCCGCGTTACCGGTGGGGCTCGCCGACGCTGCTGGTCCCCCGGTTCCCGCCGGAGGAGCGGGCACCCTGGTTCAGCGCGCTGGTCACCCGCGACGACCAGCCCACGCTGGTGACGTTCGCCAGGTCGGGCGACGACTGGCAGCTGAGCTCGGCCGCGCGGCTGCTGCCCGGCCAGGAGCTGCCGCCGGTGGCGCTCGACGCCGACGGCTACGCCACGGCGGTGGCGGCCGACGACAAGTCGGTGACGATCAGCCCGCAGTTCATGGGTCCCGTGCACGCCAGCGTGGCCGAGACGGGCAAGTCGGGCGTCACGGCGGGGCTGCTCGCCCCCGGGCCCTACACGACCGAGGTGGCCGAGCAGATCGCCACGCTGCGCGGCGACGCCAAGTTCAACGAGCTGAGCTACGACTCGATCTTCAGCGCCGACAACTACCCGGTCTACGGGCTGCGGACGGAGAACGGCGGGGCGCTGATCCAGTACTCGCTGTCGCGCACGAGCACGACGAAGAACATGGTCGACAAGTCCTACAAGATCCCGGTGCCGGAGGAGGCCAGCCGCTGGCTCACCGGCGGCACGGTCCGGCTCAGCCTCAAGCTCACCGAGGTCCACCAGTACGCGACGGTGGTCCCGCCTCTCACGGCCCCTGCCGCCGCCGCCGTCATAGCCCACGACGGCGGCCTGACTGGCGCCGTCGGCCAGTAAAACCCTTTCATCCTTTACGCGCTGCCGTGGCCGGCCACCCGCCGTCGTCGGCTCGCGCCTGTCCAGGGAAACGCCCTCTGACCGGTCTGTGGCGCGCCGCCGTAACGGAGCGCACGGTCGGCCCCGCTCCGTGGTCGTTCGCCGCCTGACGGCCCCATGGAGCGCCGCGGCGCCACGTCCGAGCCGGCACCGACGCCTGGCGAGACAGATCCGAAGCCGGCCGGGGCAGCGTGCGTGCTGCCCCGGCCCTGAGCGTCAGGCTTCCGCGTGGGGAAGGTTGCTCGCGGCGACGAGGGTTCGGATGGCGCGGAGGGCGACCGACAACGTCGCCAGGTCGAAGTGGTCGCTTTCCCAGATCTCCGACAGCGTCTGGCGGGCCCGCGACACCGCCGCCGAGTTGGTGTCCGACCACCGTGCCAGCCGCTCCTCCGGCGGCAGCCCCGGCTTGCTGTGGGCCAGCACGTCCCGGGTCAGCGAGGCGTGCGCGGCGTACAGGTCGTCGCGCAGCGCCGAGCGGGCGATCGAGTTCCACCGGTTGTCGCGGGGCAGCGAGATGATCCGCTCCCGCAGCCGGGCCAGCTGCAGCCGGTCGGCCAGGTCGAAGTAGACCTCGGCCGCCTCGCTGACCGGCCGCCCCGTCAGCGAGGAGATCTCGACCAGGTCGAGCGTCGAGTACGCGGGCACCATCCCCGCGACCCGCTCGGCCAGCTCCAACGGCACGCCGCGGGCCACGAACGAGTCGCGGCGGTCCTCGTAGGCCGCGAGGTCGGGCCCGGTCAGCAGCTTCGGGATGTGGGAGAGCAGCCCGTTGAAGCCCTTCGTGAAGAAGCTGACCGACCCGGCCAGGTCGAGCGGGGGCCGCCGGTTGACCAGGAGCCAGCGGGCGCCGCGCTCGGCCAGCTTGCGCGCCTCCAGCAGCATGGCGATCTGGGTGGCGGTGTCGACCTCGTTGTCCAGCGACTCCACGGCCCGGTAGAAGCTCGGCAGGTCGAAGACCTCCCTGGCGACCAGGTAGGCCCGCACGATGTCCGGGGTCGACGCGCCGGTCTCCTCGCCGAAGCGGAACGTGAACGTGGTGCCCGCCGCGTTGACCAGCTCGTTCACCACGCAGGTGGTGATGATCTCGCGGCGCAGCGGGTGCTCGTCCATGTACGTGCGGAACCGCTCGCGCAGCGCCGACGGGAAGTACGACACCAGCCACGACGCCAGGTAGGGGTCGTCGGGCAGGTCGGAGTTCAGCAGCTCGGCGTCGGCCACCAGCTTGGTGTAGGCCAGCAGCACGGCGAACTCCGGCGCGGTCAGCCCGAGCCTGGCCTGCCGCCGCTCGGCGAGGGTCTTGTCGGACGGCAGGAACTCCAGCTCCCGGTTGACCAGCCCGTCGCGCTCCAGCTTGCGCAGGTAGCGGGCGTGGATGTGGAGCATCTCGACGGCCTGGGAGCGGGACGCGGCCAGGACCACGTTCTGCGCGTAGTTGTCGCGCAGCACGAGGTCGGCGACCTCGTCGGTCATCGAGGTGAAGACCTGGTTGCGCTGCTTGTCGGTCAGCTCGCCGTCGCGGACGACCTGGTCGAGCAGGATCTTGATGTTCACCTCGTGGTCGGAGGTGTCGACGCCGGCGCTGTTGTCGATGAAGTCGGTGTTGACCAGCCCGCCGTTGAGCGCGAACTCGATCCGGGCGAGCTGGGTGAAGCCCAGGTTGCCGCCCTCGCCGATGACCTTGCAGCGCAGGTCGGAGGCGTTGACCCGGAGCGCGTCGTTGGCCTTGTCGCCGACGTCGGCGTTGGACTCGGCGGCCGACTTGACGTAGGTGCCGATGCCGCCGTTCCACAGCAGGTCGACCGGGGCCTTGAGGATGGCGCTGATCAGGTCGTTGGGCGCCATCGAGGGGACGCCGGCCGGGATGCCGAGCGCCTCGTGCATCTGGGGCGTGATGTGGATGGACTTGGCGGTGCGCGGGAAGACGCCGCCGCCGGCCGAGATCAGCTTGGCGTCGTAGTCCTCCCACGAGCTGCGCGGCAGCTCGAACAGCCGCTGCCGCTCGGCGTAGGTGCGTTCGGCGTCGGGGGACGGGTCGACGAAGATGTGCCGGTGGTCGAACGCGGCCACCAGCCGGATGTGGCGCGACAGCAGCATGCCGTTGCCGAACACGTCGCCCGACATGTCGCCGACGCCGGCCACGGTGAAGTCGGTGCTCTGCACGTCGACGCCCATGGTGCGGAAGTGGTACTTGACCGACTCCCAGGCGCCGCGGGCGGTGATGCCCATGGCCTTGTGGTCGTAGCCGATCGAGCCGCCGGAGGCGAAGGCGTCGCCGAGCCAGAAGCCGTACTCCTTGGCCACGCCGTTGGCGATGTCGGAGAAGGTGGCGGTGCCCTTGTCGGCGGCGACCACGAGGTAGGTGTCGTCGCCGTCGTGCCTGACCACGTCGGGCGGGGGCACGACCTTGCCGTCCACCAGGTTGTCGGTGACGTCGAGCAGGCCGGAGATGAACATGCGGTAGCAGGCCACGCCCTCGGCGAGCAGTTCTTCCCGCGAACCAGACTTTGGCGGATGCTTCACAACAAAGCCACCCTTGGACCCAGTCGGCACAATAACGGTATTTTTCACCATCTGTGCTTTGACCAGGCCGAGAATCTCCGTCCGGAAATCCTCCATCCGGTCCGACCACCGCAACCCGCCGCGGGCGACTTTCCCGAAACGCAGATGCACGCCTTCGACGCGCGGCGAGTAGACGAAAATCTCGTACTTCGGTCGGGGCAGCGGCAGCACGCTAATGGCCCCGGGGTCGAGTTTGAGCGATATGTACGATTTGCGGCTGCCATCCACTGTTTGGAAGTAATTGGTGCGCAATGTCGCCTGAATCATCTCCAGGTACGCCCGCAGAATGCGGTCCTCGTCCAGCGAGGCCACCGCGTCCAGCGCCCCGAGGATCTCCTCGTGCAGGGCGTCCACCAGCTCCACCCGCACGTCCTCGCCCCGCCGCGGATCCAGCTTGGCCTCGAACAGCTGCACGAGCAGCCGCGCCAGCCGCACGTTGTCCCTGAGCACCTGCTCCATGTACGGCTGCGAGAACGTGCTCCCGGCCTGGCGCAGGTATTTCGCGTAGGCCCGCAGGATCTCGACCTGCTCCCAGGTCAGCCCGGCGGCCAGGATCAGCGCGTTGAAGTCGTCGGCCTGCACCCGCCCGTGCCACAGCGCGGTGAGCCCGTCCTGGAAGAGGCGCTTGAAGTCGTTCCTGTCGACCTCTTCCGAGGGGGTGTAGCGCAGCCCGAAGTCGTAGATCCAGGCGTTCTTGGTGCGCGGGTCGTTGTCGCGGTCGATCTCGTAGGGCCGCTCGTCCATGACCTCCACGCCGAGCCGCTGGATCAGCGGCAGCGCCTTCGACAGCGAGATCGGCGAGCCGACCTTGTAGACCTTGAGCCGCCGCTCGCCCTCGGCGGCGTCGTACGGCTCATAGAGGTTGATCTCGACCCGTTCGCCGTCGCCCTGCTCGACGAGGTGTTCGAGCCGCCTGAGGTCGACCACGGCCACCTTGGGCGGGAAGTCGACCTTGTACCCCTCGGGGAAGGCGGAGGCGTACCGCTTGATGAGCGCGGGGGCCTCCTCCTCGGAGGCCATCTCCCCCAGCGCCGCGGCCAGGTCGTCCTCCCAGGAGCGGGTGAGGCCCGCCAGGCGCGCCTCCAGCTCCTCCACGTCCACACTCGGCCGCGGCAGCGGGGTGCCGCGCTCGCCGCGCACGACCACGTGCAGCCGGGCCAGCACGGACTCGCCGATCATCGCGCTGTAGTCGAGCGACTTGCCGCCCAGCGCCTTGAGCAGCACCTCCTCCATCTTCAGCCGGACCTTGGTGGTGTAGCGGTCGCGCGGCAGGTAGATGAGGCAGGAGATGTAGCGGCCGTAGTCGTCGCGGCGCAGGAACAGCTTGACCTGCTTGCGCTCGCGCAGCCGCAGCACGCCCATCGCGATCGGCAGGAGCTGGTCGACCGAGGTCTGGAACAGCTCGTCGCGCGGGAACGTCTCAAGGATCTCGATCAGGTCCTTGCCGTCGTGGCTGTCGGCGGGCAGCCCGGCGGCGTCGAGCACGTCGCCCAGCTTGCGCCGCAGCACGGGGATCCTGGAGATCGACTCGCTGTAGGCCACGTGGGTGAACAGGCCGAGAAAGCGCCGCTCGCCGATCACCTCGCCGTCGGGGGAGAACAGCTTGACCCCGATGTAGTCGAGGTAGGTGGCGCGGTGGACGGTGGCCCTGGAGTTGGCCTTGGTGATGATCATGAGCTGCTTCTCGCGCGCCTTGGCCCGCACCTCGGCGGGCAGTGCCGCGAAGCTCTCGGAACCCACCTTGTCGTCGCGCAGGATGCCCAGCGCCGCCCCTGGCAGCGCCCGCAGCGTCTCACCCTCGTCGGTGTGCTCCAGGCGGTACTCGCGGTAGCCGAGGAACGTGAAGTGCCCGTCGGCGAGCCAGCGCAGCAGGTCGAGGCTGTCCTCCACCTCCGCGGGCTCCAGCGGCGGCGGGTTCATGCTCAGGTCCTCGGCGGTCTGCACCGCCAGCGCCCGCATCTTCCTGAAGTCCTCGACCGCGTGGCGCACGTCGGTGAGCACCCGCTGCAGGTCGTCCTCGACCCGCTTGAGCACCTCAGGGTCGGACTGACGGTCGATCTCGATGTGGATCCACGACTCGACCAGCATCTGGCCGGTGACGTCCTCCTGGCCGCGGCCGAGCATCCGCCCGGTCATGTCGCGGCGCACCCGCATCTGCGGATGGACCACCAGATAGGTGCCCAGGTCGTGCCGGTCGAGCTCCATCGTCACCGAGTCCACCAGGAACGGCATGTCGTCGGTGACCACCTCCACCACGGAGCGGCCGGGGTCCCAGCCGTGCTCGTCGAGCGTGGGGGTGTAGGCCCGCACCACGGCCCGGCCCTGGGGGCGGACCTCGGCCAACTGGCGCTGGGACATCGCGGGGCCGTACACGTCAACGGGGTTGCGGTCGAGCAGGTCCTCCGGCGCGACATGCCGATAGTAGAACCGGAGGAAGGACAGAGCCTCCTCGGCGCTCATATGCTCGCTGCCCACCGCGCAACTCTCGGCGGCTCTCTGGAGCAGCTCGTCCTTGGCCTCGTCGAGCGGCATTTCGCTCTCACTCCTTTGTGAGGGTTCGCCATGGCTGTTCATAGCCAGGCCCTTGGTTCCCACAGCAGCGGGAAGTCGTCGTGAGACCCGCGGTCTCTCGCCACGGCCGGCGGCGCGGCCACGATCCGGTCGTCGAAGACCGGCAGGCCACGCTGGGTGAGGGCGGTCGGGCAAGCATCCCACAGCGCGGGCTCGGAGAGCTCGCGGCGCTGCTGGGCGAGGAGCTGGGGCACACGAAGACGGCCGCTGCACGACAGCCGGCCGTCTTCCTCACCGCACTGCCGACGCGGGGGAACGGGCGCATCGCCTTCGATGCCCACCGAACACCTCCCCGGACCGCCCGGCCGCGTGGGCCGGGCGCAACGCCTCGCCGTACCGATACCACCCGAAAAGGACATAAACGTCAATGTGACATCGACATCGGGGGGTCGTCGCCTGAGGTCGAGGAGGGGGAGTTCTTGAGCTCGTCGAGCTGGTCCGGCAGCTCGGCGAGCTCGACCAGCTCCGCCTGGCAGCGCTCGCACGTGTCGAGGTGGCGTTCGAAGGCCTCGTGCTCCTCATCGTCGAGGACACCGAGGACGTAAGCGGCCACCCCGTCATGCATCAGCCGGCTACCCCCTTGTCCCGCAGCAGCTCGCGGAGAGCCCGGATCCCGTAGTAGAGCCGGGACTTCACCGTGCCCGGCGGGATCCCCAGAATCTCCGCCGCCTCACTTATCGTACGGTCTCGGAGATAGGTGTGCTCAATGACTTGGCGGTGTTCTTCGGACAGCGACCGGAGAGCGTCCGCGACGACCATCGCCGACAGCGCTCGCTCCGATCCGTCCGGGACCGACATCATGTCGACTTCGGGCGGCTCGACCTCCTGCGGCCGGACGCTCTTACGCCGACGCCCATCAATGACTATGCGGCGGGCCACGGTAAGCAGCCATGCCCATATGAGGCTCGGTTCCCATTGCAGTCTTGCCGAGTTCCGCCAGGCTCGGACGAGCGTCTCCTGCACAACGTCTTCAGCCCACTGAAGGTCGTTACCTGTGGATTTGCGGACGTGTCGCAGCAGAGGGCCGCCGAACTCCTGGTAAAGCACCGCGATGCGATGCTCCGCCTCGGCATCCGCACTCTCGAACCTGCCGTCGAGGTGACCTAGCACGGGGCACATCTTTACACCTTCGTTATCCAAGCGGTAGCCACTCCGATAACTCCAGTCATTTCTAACTATCTCCGGCCATACGTGAACCAGGACCGGTACAGGCGCGTACCTCCGACCATGCACAGGCTTTTGCGCGGCGAGTTGTTCATGCTCGGCGGCTTCGTCGTAGCCGCCGCCGTGACGATCGTGCTGGTCATGCCACCATCGATCGATCCCGCGGCCGCCCAATGGTCACAGACGTCGTCAGGACCGCTCACAGCTGCCGACCGCGATCTGCTGATCAAAGTCCGTCAGGCAGGGCTATGGGAGATGCCCGCCGGCGAGTACGCCCAGACGCGCGCCGAGTCCCAGCGCGTGAAGGAAGTCGGCAAGTTGATCATGAACGAGCACATGGACCTCGATCTGATCACCCGCCAGACGGCCAAGAAGCTGGGCGTGGCCCTGCCGGACGAGCCCAATCCCGACCAGCAACGCTGGATGGCCCAGATGGCCGCGGAGAGCGGGCCGGCCTTCGACAAGGACTTCGTGAACCTGTTGCGCGCCGCGCACGGCAAGGTCTTCACCGTCGTGGCGAGCGTACGAGCCGGAACGCGCAACTCCGACATCCGGAAATTCGCCCAGGAAGGCATCAACTACGTGATGCGCCATATGGCGTACCTGGAGTCCACTGGCCTGGTCGATCACAGCCAGTTGCCCGAACCCCCGACTCCCGCACCCGCTCCACCCGTCGCAATGGCGGTTGAAAAGAGGAGACACACATGAGGAGATCCAGACGCATGGCCGCGGCCGCATCCGCTCTGGCCATGGCGGCAGGCGGCCTGGTATCGGCGGCCGTCATCGGCGTGAGCAGCGGCCCGGCGTTCGCCGACCACTGCGATCCCGCCGAGCAGTCACCTCAGGCGAGCCAGTCGCAGCAGCCGAACCGCGACCAGCGGGGCCAGCAGGACCAGAACCAGGACCAGCAAGGACAGCAGGACCAGGACCAGCAGGACCAGCAGGGGCAGCAGGACCAGCAGCAGCCGGACCAGCAGGGCACCGGCGACCAGCAGGGCGACCAGCAGGGCACCGGCCAGAACGGTGACCAGCAGGGCGACCAGCAGGTGGACCAGCAGGGCGATCAGCAGGCCCCTCAGGGCGGCGGCATCGCGCTCGACCCCGCTCAGGACCCCGACGCCCAGGACCAGGGCCAGAACCAGGATCAGGGCCAGGACCAGGGGCAGGATCAGGGCGCTGACGCCTCCCAGACCGCTCCGGAGGACAACCCCACCGTCCAGTCCCGCCGTCGCGGCGGCGGCAACGGCGGCCGGCCCACCAACTCCCCCAGCCCGAGCCCCAGCCAGACCCAGAACCCCGATGACGGGGGCGACGCGGACCCGAGTGCTTCCCCCTCGGCCTCCCCGACCGCGACCGGCGGCAACGACGAGGAGGCGGAGTGCGCCGACCTCGGCCCGTTCCCCGAGGACTTCGTGAACATCCGCCAGGTGGCGCCGGTGCGCCTCGACGCGCGGCCCGGCCGTAACGGCTCCCGCGGCACGTTCACCTCGCAGTGCGGCACGAACCGTAACGGGCACAACAACCCCGACAACTTCATCGTCGCCCCCGGCGTGAGCAACGGCGCGCACCACCTGCACGACTACGTGGGCAACCTGTCGACGGACGCGTTCTCCACCGACGAGAGCCTGGCGGCGGCGGGTACGACCTGCCGGCTGGGCGACAAGTCCACGTACTTCTGGCCGGTGCTCAGGGACCGCAAGTCCGACGAGAACTCCAACGACCCCGACGGCAACGTCGGCACTGTGCTCCGTCCGCGCTTCGTGAGCCTGGAGTTCGGCGGCAACGCCACCTCCCGCGTGGTCGCGATGCCGAGGTTCATCCGGATCATCACCGGTGACGCCAAGGCGGCCACGAACGGCACCGCCAACGCCCGCGCCGGCTGGAGCTGCTCGGGATTCCAAAACCGCATAAGTCCGGACAAATACACGCTTTGCCCGCGCGGCAGCCAAGTGCTCCGTATTCTGGACTTCCCCAGCTGCTGGGACGGTCAGAACACCGACAGTGCGAACCATCGAACCCACGTGGTCTTCCCCGGCCAGAACGGAGCATGCCCGCAGGGCACCAGGGCGATTCCGCGACTGCGCATGACTCTCGGGTACACCGTGCCCCAGGGCGCGTCGTACGCCGTGGACGCCTTCCCGGAACAGAAGCACAACCCGGTCACGGACCACGCTGACTTCGCCAACGTCATGCCTGACCGGTTGATGCAGACCGTCGTCTCGTGCATCAACCGGGGGCGCCGCTGCTGACCTGAACCCTCCGCCCGCAAGGGCGGCGCAGCCTTCCGAGTCGCACCCTCACTCGACCCTGGAGGGAAATACATGCTCCACAGACGTAGCCCCCGGCACGCCCCCACCAAGCTGGACACCAGGAGTGTCCGGCTGGGGGCGAGCGCCCTGATCATGGCGCTCCTCCTGTCGGCGTTCGCGCTGACCAGGACGGAGCGCGGGATCGGGATGCTGGGCCAGGGGGTCGGCTTCCTCGAGTTCTACGCGGGCGTGTTCGCCCTGGTGCTGCTGACCGCGACCGTCGCGCTCGGCCTGCTCACCACCGAACGCGTGTTCCTGTCCCCGGCCAACCGGGTCAGGGCACAGCTCGCACACCGGGCCACCGCGCTGATCGGCCTGGCGTACCTGATCACCCACATCACGCTCATGATCAGCCTGGGTCACGTGCCGCCGGGGGCAGCGGTCGTGCCGGTCGCGGGCATCTACGTGGGGTTCGGCACCCTGGCCTTCGACCTGATGGTCGTGGCCGTGGTGACGGGAATGCTCAGGGGGCGGTTCGCGACACGGAGCAGGCCATGGATGTGGCGGATCCTCCACTCGGCCGCCTACCTGGCCTGGCCCGTCGGGATCATGCATGGCCTGACGGCCGGCCGTCCGCCGGCCGGCTGGGTGGCCTGGTCGTACGTGGCCAGCATGGCGGCGGTCGGCGGTGCGCTGATCGTCCGCGTGCTGGCCTCGCTGCGACGGCCGCCGATCGTACCCGAGAAGGTCGAAGCGCCCCCGGTGACCGCGGCCGCCGCCGTGGGCGTCCCGTCAGAACGTCCGATGAAGGCTCCTGTCGCCGCCGGCGCGGCGGCGACAGGACCGAGAGCGGCCGCCGCACCCGTGAGCCTCGCAGAGGCCCGGCGCAGATATCGGGAGGCAGGATGACCACCGTCCTGCTCGCGCATCCCAAGGAGCGACTGTGATTCCGGCCAGAGTGCCACGGGTCTTACGCATGGGTCCGGCCCGGCTCACCGCCGGGCTGGACCACTGCCGACGGCTCGACCTGCCCGCCCACCGCACGCTCCACGGGCTCGTCGAGCCCAGGGAACTGGGCGAGCTCATCTCGTACGCCAACGAGGTGGACATGCGCGGGCGAGGGGGAGCGGCCTTCCCCTTCGCCCGCAAGTTGCGTGCCGTGGCCGACGCGACCGGCCCGGGCGGCGAGTGCGTGGTGCTGGTCAACGGCGCCGAAGGCGAACCGGCCAGTTCCAAGGACGCCATGCTGCTCACCCGCAACCCGCACCTCGTGCTGGACGGCGCGGTGCTGGCGGCCGAGGCGCTGGGCGCCCGCGAGGTGGTCGTCGCCACGGCCGGCGGCGAGGTCGCCGAGGCGTCGGTGGCCGCCGCCGTGGCCGAGCGCCGCGCCCGGAACGTCTCCGGCGGAGCCGAGAGCCGGGTCCCGATCCGCGTGGTCGGGATCAAGGAACGGTTCATCTCCGGCGAAGGCGGCGCGCTGGTCAAGGCCGTGAACGGCGAGGAGGGCATTCCTCCCGGCCGCAAGAAGCGGGCCGCGACCAGCGGCGTGGACGGGCTCCCCACACTGCTGTCCAACACCGAGACGTACGCGCAGTTCGCGCTGCTGGCCGAGTACGGGCCGGAGAAGTACGCCGAGGTGGGCACCGCCAAGGAGCCCGGCACCATCCTGCTCACCGTCAGCGGCGGCGCGGCCAACGGCGCCGTCATCGAGGCGCCGACCGGAACCTACCTCGCGGACGTGCTCGGCCTCTGCGAGGCCGACATCGGCGACGGCGTCCTCATCGGCGGCTACCACGGCGCGTGGCTGTCGGCCGACGTCGTCGAGACGGCCGTGCTCTCCCGCGAGGGCATGAAGCAGGCGGGCGCCACGCTCGGGGCCGGGATCATCGTCCCGCTCGGCGAGGCCACCTGCGCCCTGGGCGAGGCCGCCCGGGTCGCCGCCTACCTCGCGGCCGAGTCCGCAGGCCAGTGCGGGCCGTGCCGGCTCGGCCTGCCCGACATCGCCAGGGCCATGTACGCCCTGGTCGAGGGCACCGGCTCGGTGGACGCCGTACGGCGCTGCGTCCGCGGCGTCGAGCGGCGCGGGGCCTGTTTCCACCCGGACGGCACGGCCAAGTTCGTGCTGTCCGCGCTGGACTCGTTCGAGGTCGAGATCACCCAGCACCTGGAGCAGGGCTCCTGCGGCCGTCCCGTACGCGGGGTGCTGCCGATGCCCGAGCGCGAGCCCGAGCCGGAGTACCGGCTGGAGGTCGACTGGTCCCGCTGTGCGGGGCACGGGCTGTGCGCGCACCTGCTGCCCGAGTTCGTGGAGCTGGACGACTACGGTTTCCCGTCGTTCAACAAGATCCCCGGATTCATGGCCAAGGAGGCGCGCCGGGCCGTCGACATGTGCCCCGCGCTGGCCCTGCGGCTGGCCCAGACCGGCGGCGACCACGGCGGCCCGCCGAAGCCCGCCCCCGGCAAGCAGCTGCGGCTGGTCAAGGACGGCATGCTGAAGAAGGCGGGAGAGAGCGTGCCCAGGCTCACGCGCGTGGGCATCCCCCGCATCTCCGGCGTCGGAGGAACGGCGTGACGTGATGTAGCGCAAATGTGACGAACCCGGCGGATCGCCCGGGCGTCTCCTCGATGGCCATCGGGGAGGTGCTGCGACCGTCGGGTTCTCGCACGTACCGGAGATGTGCCGTGCGTATTCCGCCCTACGGCACCGTGGCAGGCAGCCGGGTTCCACAGGATGCGACGACTCCGAAAAGGTGACGATTCATTCGCAAGTGGCTCACAAGGTTCATGGCGACGGCGACGCTCGCTTCGGGGATGGCAGCCGGAGCCGGCGGGATGCCGGCGCCGCTGCCGACACCGTCAAGCCTTACCTCGGGTGGCAGGACACCCTGGGGCAATGCGGTGGTGTGTGGAGGAAGTACGTCGGGACGAGGAGCTACCAGAAGCCGGAGACGCACAGCGTCAGGCGGCACCAGAAGACCGAGACGTCCTCGACCAGCAAGACAGACATCCACAACCAGAACGGTGTACGCACCGTCAAGATGTACGACGCCTGCCGGGCCGGACGCGTCGTCCGCGGCTTCAACCCGTCGAGGTGTGCGCACCGGTCGATCAAGGTGAGCTTCGTCTGCTTCGCGGGTCGCCGCACGAGAACCAGCACCCTCTACGGCCGCTGGCCGAACGGGACCGGCAAGCCGATGCAGCGAGTCATCCGCCCTCTCGCCGCCGCGGATCAGCGGACGGTGCGGGGGCGGATGGCGTTCGGCGCGGCCGTCGTCCCTTTCGGCGCGCGCCCGGCCTGGCGAATATTGCCCGGTAGCACGTCCCGATATTTCCAAGGTTATCCGCATGCGGGCCATATCGCGGCGAATCCTGATATTCGGCGAAATGCTTATCACCGGGCTCACATGATCTTGCCTCGGACGTACACGGGCTCGCCGATTCCCACGATTTCGTACAGGCGCTTGGACGTCTCGATCGGTAGGCGCACGCAACCGTGGGAGGCCGGGCGCAGCGGCACCTGCGACGAGCCGTGCATGGCGATGCCCCCCGTGAAGTAGAGCGAGTTGAACATCGACCCCAGCCGCCCGGTGGTCCAGCCCGGCGCGCGGCTCTGCACGCGGAAGTCACCGACCGGCGTGATCGCGTTCCCGCAGCGCCCGCCCTCGCAGTAACGCACCTCGGCGCCCGTGGAGATGTGCGAGAACAGCACCGGCCTGCGGTCGCGGTAGACGGTGAGGAACTGCTCGCGCAGGTTGATCTCCACCCGGTCCGGGGGGCCGTTCGGGACCAGCGGGCGGCGGCGGGCGGGCTTGTCGAGCGCCTTCCAGACCTGGCGATCGACCTCGCCCTTGGGGACCATCCTGCGGTTCTTCTGCAGCGCCCAGACCGCGAACTTGGTCTGCTCGTCGTAGACGCCGTTGATCTTGCCGTAGTAGTAGTGGCCGGCGTGCAGCCGCCGCTGCAGCAGCCTGACGGCCTCACCACGGGCACCCGGCCGCAGCAGCGCCCCCTCGACCGCCCCCGTGGACCCGCTCCCCGCCTGTCCCGTGCCCGTCCGCCCGGTGCTCGTCCGCCCGGTGTCCACTCGCGCCGTGTCCGCCCTTGCCGTGTCCGCCCTTACCGTGTCCGCCCTTGCCGTGTCCGCCCAGGTCGGGCCCGTCTGAGCCGGATCCGTCTGCGCCAGATCCGTCCACAGTGTGTCCGCCCGCCTGGCGTCCGCTCCCCTCGTGTCCGCCTCTCTGAGGTCCGCCCGCCTCGTGTCCCGCCTGACGTCCGCCCGCCTGACGTCCGCTCGGGACGTCACCGCCCGGCCCGTGCCCGGCCTGTCCCGCTCCGCCCACCTGAAGCCCGGCCGGCCCGCGTCCGGCCACCTGGTCTTCGACCTGCGCTCGTCCGTACGGTCCGCGCCCGGCCTGCCGACATCCGCCCTGCCCGCGCCCGCCCGGCCCGTGTCTGCCCGGCGAGCCCCTGGCCGGTCCGCCTCAGGCCGACCCGTCTCCGCCCGACCCGCACCAGGCCGGCCCATCTCCGTTCGGCCGGCCCCTGGCCGGCTCGACTCCGGTCGGCTTGTGACTGCCTCCGCGACTGCCGGGAGTCCGCAGGCGACCACGGTTCCGAGTCCGAGGGCGGCTATTCTTTGAAGCTTTATCCTCATAAATCAACGCCTACCCCCACCACCGAGAATTCATGGGCTTTGTCAAGCAAAAGTCCCGGCTAATAAGCCGATCCCGCTAAATCGGCCTTTAGTGGAAAAATAGGCAGCGATACCGCGAAACCGCCCCCTTACTCCTGGACGCACTCCAAAACCGTGCGACGGTACCGTCCGGGCGCGACGCCGTAGTCCCGCTTGAACGCGTTGGCGAAGGCGAACTCGGACCCGTACCCCACCCGGCGGGCGATCTCGCTCAGCGGCGCGTCCGTCTCCCGCAGCAGCCGCCCGGCACTGGCCAGCCGCCACCAGGTGAGGTACGCCAGCGGCGGCTGCCCCACCAGCGCGGCGAACCGGCGCGCGAAGGCCGCCCGCGACAGCCCCGCCCGCGCCCCCAGCTCGGCCACCGTCCACGGATGGGCCGGATCGCGGTGGATGGCGTCGAGGGCGGCGCTGACGCCCGGATCGGCCAGCGCCGCCGCCCAGCCGTCGACCTGGCAGGCGCCGTGCGGGTCGGTGAACCAGGCACGCAGGATGTAGAGCAGCAGCATGTCGAGCAGGGACGACACGACGGTGTCCGCGCCCAGCCTCGGCTGGTGGATCTCGGCCCCCAGCAACTGGACGGCGGCGCGTACCTCGGAGTTGAGCCCCGGCCCCGCGGGCAGGTGGATCAGCTCGGGCAGGTCGCGCAGCAGCGGATGGGCCCGGTCGGGGTCGTGCCGGTAACCGCCGCACAGCAGCACCGTGCTCGCACCCTGCCCACCGGCCGACGCGGAGGCGAACAGGCCGTCCTCGTCCGACGGGTCGCACGCGGGCTCGGTCACCGGCGTGGACGGGTGATCGGCCATGGCGTATCCGTGGCCGTGGGGGAAGAAGACCACGTCTCCCGCGGACAGCGCGACGGGCGGCTCGTCCGGCGGCAGCAGCCAGCACGACCCTTGCAGGACCACCTGGAACCCGGCGGATCCGGAGGCCGAGGGGAAGCGCTGCCCCCAGGGGGCGCGCCACTCGACGCGGGCCGAGCGGGGCCGCCCGGTCCGCATGATGGTGATCACGTCGCTCAGCACGTCCATACCGAGAACTCTAATCGTGAAGACGCTCGCGTATGACAGCGAGACGAGAACACATTGGACATCTCATCCCATCCTCCTATGGTTTCAGGCGACGCGGGTTTGAGTCGACGCGGCTTCATGTCGATCGGGAGGAGAGCGTGATGGGACGGATTCTGGTCACCGGGGCGACCGGCAAGGTAGGGCGGTCCGCGGTGGCGCTGTTGCGGCGGGCCGGAGCCGACGTGGTGACGGCGAGCGGCGCCACGGGCGACCTGCGTGACCCCGGCACGCTGCCGCTGGACGGGGTGAGCGCGGTGCAGCTGGTGTGGCCGTTCGCCACTGCCGAGGGCGCGCGGGAGGTGATCGAGGCCATCACCCGGCGAGCCGGGCGCGTGGTCTACCTGTCCTCGGCCGCGCGGCGGGAGCACGAGCGCGAGATCGAAAGGCTGATCGCGGAGACGGCCGATGAGTGGACGTTCCTGCGCCCACACGCGTTCGCGGCCAACACGCTGCGCTGGGCCAGGCGGATCAGGGCCGGGGCGGTACACGGCGCGTACGGGGCGGCGGCCATGCCACCCGTGCACGAGCGGGACGTCGCCGCCGTCGCGGTACGGGCGCTGCTGGACGAGGGCCACCACGGCGCGGCCTACGACCTGACGGGCCCCGAGACGATCTCCCAGGCCGACCAGGTGCGAATCATCTCCGAGGTCACCGGCATCCCGGCACGCTGGGTGGAGGTCTCGCCCGACCACGCCCGAGCAACTCTGGAGGCCGACGGCCTGCCGCCCGAGGCGGTCGAGGAGGTGCTGCGCGCCCAGGCGGACCTGGTGCCCCCGCCGACGCCGGCCACCTCGGCGCTCGCGGAGGCGCTACGAACGCAGGCGGAGTCGGCGCACCGGCCGGTGCCGGTTACCTCAGTGGTCGAGGAGGTCGCGAAAAGGACGGCGACGCCGTTCCGGCAGTGGGTGGAGGAGCACGTGGAGGACTTCCGCGTGCCCGTGGCAGCGCCCACCATGCCGGCAGCGCGCATGCACGGCTTCGGGGACGCCTCGGTGATCCACCTCGACACCGTGCGCACGCCCGAGCCCGGGCCTGGACAGGTGCTTCTGGAGGTGGCCGCGACCTCGTTCAACCCGTCGGAGATCGGCTTGCGTTCCGGACTGCTGCCGGAGGTGTTCCGGGTGGAGCCGCCGCACACGCTCGGCTGGGACGTCTCCGGCACGGTGGCGAAGATCGGGGCAGGCGTCACCGGCCTGGCCCCTGGCGACCGGGTCTACGGGATGACCGGCGGCGCGGCGGCCGGGTACGCGGTGGTCCCGGCGGACGCCCTCGTCAGGGCGCCGCGCCGGCTTCCGCTCGCCGACGCCGCGGCCGTGCCGGTGGCCGGGCTCACCGCCTGGCAGGCGGTCCACGAGCACGCCCGCGTCACTCCTGGCCAGCGGGTGCTGGTCAACGGCGCGGGCGGCGGCGTCGGCCTGCTCGCCGTCCAGCTCGCCGAACTGGCCGGCGCCCACGTCACGGCCACGGCCAGTCCGCGCAGCACCGAAGCGGTGCGCCGGCTCGGCGCCGACGAGGTGGTCGACTACACCGCGGCCCCGCTCCCCCGCGACATGGACGTCCTGCTGAACCTGATCCCGCTCGCCGACGAATCGGCGGCGGAGCTGGCCGGGCTCGCCCGGGTCACGGTCTCGATCGCGACCCCGATCGAGGGCGGCGCCCACTTCGTGATGCGCGCCGACCCCGGTCAGCTCGCCCGCCTCGCTGAGCTGATCGACGCGGGCGAGCTGACGGTCGAGGTCGCGGAGACACACCCGCTCTCCGAGCTGGCCCGCATCCACCGCAGGGCCGAGGCGGGCGATTTGCGGGGCAAGGTCATCCTCGTCCCCTGATGTACGAGGCAGGCGACCCGTACAGCCAGGTCATTCCCTGACGAAGTGGCGCAGCACCTCGGGGTTGGCCATGGCGTCCGGGTTGGCCGCCTGCTCCACGGGCGTCCCCAGCAGGATCTTGCGTACGGGCACCTCAAGCTTCTTGCCCGACAACGTACGCGGAATCCCCGGCACGACATGGATCTCGTTGGGCACGTGGCGCGGCGACAGCTCGGTCCGCAGGGCGTCGCAGATCGCCCGCTGCAGCGGCTCGCCCAGCTCGGCCCCCTCGGCGAGGGTCACGTACAGCAGCAGGCGCCCCTCCTGCCCGAGCTGGCCGGTGTCGATGACGAGGCTGTCGGCGATCTCGTCGAACCGCTCGACGACGCGGTAGAACTCGCTGGTGCCCATCCGGACCCCGCCCCGGTTGAGCGTGGAGTCGGAGCGGCCGTAGATGACGCAGCTCCCGTCCTCGTTGATCTTGATCCAGTCACCGTGCCGCCACACACCGGGATAGACGTCGAAGTAGCTCTCGGTGTAGCGCTCGCCGCCGGGGTCGTTCCAGAACTTCACCGGCATCGACGGCATCGGCTGGGTGATCACCAGCTCGCCCACCTCGCCGACGACCGGCTTGCCCGCCGGGTCGTACGACTCCACCCGCGCCCCCAGCGACCGGCACGGGATGATGCCCGCACGAATCGGATGCAGCATGGTGGCCCCGACGAACCCCGTGCACACGTCGGTGCCGCCGGAGAACGAGCCGAGCGGCGTGCCGGGCAGCTCGGCGGCGAGCCAGGCGAACCCTTCGGGCGGCAGCGGCGAGCCGGTCGAGCCGACTCCGCGCAGCCGTTCGAGGCCCTCGGGACGGATGCCGGCCTTCAGCGAGGCCATGATGTACGGCGCCCCGACCCCGAAGTACGTCACGTCCTCCGAGTCGGCGATCCGCCACAGCGCGGCCGGTGAGGGGAAGGTGGCCGAGCCGTCGTAGAGCACGGGCGTGGCCCCCACCAGCAGGCCGCCGATGAGGTAGTTCCACATCATCCAGCCCGTGGTGGTGTACCAGAAGAACACGTCGCCCTCGCCCAGGTCCTGGTGGAAGGCGAGCGACTTGAGGTGCTCCAGCACCACGCCGCCGTGCCCGTGCACGATCGGCTTGGGCAACCCGGTGGTGCCGCTGGAGTAGAGGATCCACAGCGGATGGTCGAACGGCACCCGTTCGAACTCCAGCGGCCCCTCCTCGGCCCGCAGGCCCTCCCAGCCGATCACCTCGCCGTGCGGCACCTCCTCGGTGTGCCCGGGGCCCGGTTCGGCGTGCTGCGGCGCCTGGCCGTCGTCGGCGGCCGCCAGGTAGGGGATCCACACGGTCGCGCGGAGCGTGGGCAGCGCGGCGGCGATCTCGTTGACGGCGGCGGAGCGGTCGTAGCTCTTGCCGTTGTAGTGGTAGCCGTCGACGGCGATGAGCACCTTGGGCTCGATCTGCTTGAACCGGTCGACGATGCTCGGCACGCCGAAGTCCGGCGAGCCGGCCGACCAGATCGCGCCGAGCGAGGCCGTGGCCAGGCAGGCGATCAGGGCCTGCGGGATGTTGGGCAGGTAGGCCGCCACCCGGTCGCCCCGGCCCACGCCGAGCCGGACCAGCCCGGTCCTGACGCGGGCGACCTCCTCGCGCAGCTCGGCCCAGGTCAGCTCCTGCCGGCCGCCGTCCTCGGAGACGAACACCAGCGCGGTGCCCTCCGTACGGCGCAGCGCGTTCTCGGCGTAGTTGATCGAGCTGCCGGCGAACCAGGTGACGTTCGGCATCTCGCCCGACAGCACGGGCCCGTCACCCCGGTCGCCGATCACGTCGAAGTAGTCCCAGATCGACGTCCAGAACTCGGCGGGATGCTCGACCGACCAGCGCCAGGCGTCCTCGTAGTCACCGGACCGGCCCAGCCACCGCAGGTAGCGGGTCAGCTTCGCCGACGCCACGATCTCTTCGCCCGGTTCCCACAGCAGCTCGCCCTCAGCAACCATGTGCCCCATCCTGTCGCCCGTCCAGGGGAATGTCATACCCGCCTTTCCCCATAACTTGCTACCTCCGTAGGTGGTCCACCGCCATACGCGCCGAGGTTCCGATCACCGCGTCGGCTCGCGGCTGGTTGAGCGCGGTGCTGAACGAGCGGGTGAAGACGGACACGGCGTACCGGCCGCCGTCGGGGTAGTCGACGACGCCCGACTCGCAGCGCAGGGTCGGCAGAGTGCCGGTCTTGCCGCTGACGGCCACGTCGTCGTACGGGAATCCCGAGGCCAGCCGGTGCGGCCACACCTGGGCGTTGAGCACGGCCCGCATCCAGGCGCACGAGGCGGCGGAGGCGGCCTCGTCCCGCCAGATCATGCCGAACAGCCGGGCCATCTCCCGTGGGGTGCTGCGGTTGGAGCGGGCCGGATCCAGCGCGCTCAGCCGCTCTATGTCGTCGGGATCCACGAACGGCCACCCGTGGCCGGTGTCACGGCCCAGGCTGTCGACGCTCTCGCCCGCGCCCTGCACGACGCGCGTCCCGTCCAGCCCGAACAAGTCCAGCATGGCGTTGATCGCGTCGTGTCCGACCCGGGCGAGCAGCGTGTCGGCCGAGGTGTTGTCGCTCACCGCGATCATCAGGTACGCCAGGTCGCGCAGCGAGATCGTCACCTCGTCGAGCATCGCCGAGATGCCCGTGGGCCCGGGCGAGCGGCCGGACGGCGGCACCGTGACCCGTTCGGCCAGGTCGAGCAGGCCGGCGTCGGCCTGCCTGCACAGCGCCACCAGCAACGGCACCTTGAACATCGAGGCCATGGGCAGCGGATCGTCGGAGCCGAGCCCGATCTCGCGCCCGGTGTCGATGTCGGCCGCGTGCAACCAGCCGGTGACGCCGGCCGTGCGGAACAGGCTCTCGAAGTCGGGCGCGCTCATGCCGGCATCCCCGGCCTGCGGCTGACCCGCCGCGCTCATGCCAGCATCCCCGGCCTGCGGCTGACCCGCCGCGCGGTCGCGGCGCCCTCGTCCGTCATCCCGGCGCTCTCCTTCAACGTCCGTACGGCCATGGCCGAGAAGTCGGCGGTCGCGGCCGTCACCGCGCGCCAGGCGGTGGAGACCCGGCTCGCGATCGGCGAGCCTAGCAGCGGCCGCCAGGCCAGCCCCGGCAGCTCCATCCGCGGCCCGAACGCCACCGCCGCCCCCGCCAGCACCAGCCCGAGCCCGGCGCCCTCGTGCACCTGCTGGGGGACGAACCCCTGGCGGCGGCATTCCGCCAGCACCTCGGCGTGCCAGCCGGGCTCGCCCTCCTTGGGCGGCATCAGCAGCTCGCGCCCGGCCAGGTCGGCCAGGTGCACCTCGCCGACGCCGGCAAGCGGGTCGGTCGCGGCCAGCAGCACGCCGTGGGCCTGCACCAGCAGCTGCCCGAAGCGCAGGCCAGGCGCGCTGACCGGGTGGCGGACGAGGCCGACGTCGATCGTGCCCTCGGCCAGGGCGGTCACCTGGTCGGCGGTCCAGATCTCGGCGGGCGCGAGGCGGACGTCGGGGCTGGTCTCTCGGAAGCCCGCGACCAGGGCGGCGAGCACGGTGGCGGCCAGGTCGGGCGGCACGCCGACCTTGAGCACGGCGCCCTCGCCCTGCCGGGCCAGCTCGTGCAGCCGCTCCACCCTGGAGACGATCTCGCGGGCCTCGCCGAGCAGCAGCCGGCCCGCCTCGGTGAGCCGGACCTGGCGGGCCGAGCGGTCGAAGAGCCGGACGCCGAGCTCCTCCTCCAGGCGTTTGACGCGCTGGCTGAGCGGCGGCTGGGCCATGCCGAGCCGGATGGCCGCGTTGCCGAAGTGGAGTTCCTCCGCCACCGCGATGAAGTAGCGAAGGTGCCGGACCAGGTCCATGACCAGCCACTATATCCAGCTTTATATCTATGTGACCCTCATATCAGTATTGGACACCTATGTCGCATCTCTGATGTCCTCTGCGTCATGGCACCACAAATGGGGACAAACTACGCCCACCTGCGGCCGGAACGGCCGGTGCGGCGCCGCAGGAGATGGCCGTGGATCGTGGCGGGGGTGCTGATCCCGCTGCTCGCGGCCGGCGGCGTGGTCTGGGCGCTGCGTACGGAGGGCACGCCCGAGCAGACGGCCGACCGTTACCTCGCCGCCTGGACCGGCCAGGACTACGCGGCGATGCGCGAGCTCGTCACGGACCCGCCGGCCGACTTCGAGACCTGGCACCGCCGCTTCCGCGCCGACCTCAAGCTCACCCAGGCGAGCTTCACGCGTCCCCGCCCCACGGGGGTCTTCGCCTCCGAGAGCTCCCCCGACGGGAAGGTCTCGTTCCACGCGAAGCTGGCCGGGCCGCTCGACTGGGACTACGACGGCGAGCTGCGGCTGGTCGAGCGCGGCGGCACGTGGAAGGTGGCCTGGACGCCCGCCGCGCTCCACCCGCTGCTGAAGAAGGGCCTCTCGCTGCGGGTGACGACGCGCCGGGCCGATCCCGTACGGGTCCTGGCCGCCGACGGCACCGACGTGGGCGGCGCGGACGCCCCCGGCTCGGTGCAGCAGCTCGTCGAGGGCATGAAGCAGACCTTCCCCGACCGCTTCGAGTCGCCGATCCACTCCGGGATCGCCCTCTACCAGGGCGACCGGCTGGTCAAGAACGTCGTCGAGCCCGGCGGCTACCGGCCGATCCAGACCACCATCGACCTGAAGGTGCACCGGGCGGGGGCCCAGGCGGTCAAGGGCGTGGACAAACCGGTCTCCCTGGTGGCGCTGCGGGCCTCGACCGGGGAGATCCTGGCCGTGGTCAACGCGCCGGGCGGGTTCAACCGGGCGCTGCTCGGCAAGTATCCGCCGGGCTCGACGTTCAAGGTCGTGACGGCCTCAGCGCTGGTGGCCGACGGTGTGGAGCCGGACCGGCGGGTGTCGTGCCCGGCCGAGAAGAACATCGGCGGCTTCCCGTTCCACAACGCGGGCTTCGAGGACTTCGGCACGCTGTCGTTCCAGAACGCGTTCGCGCACTCCTGCAACACCACGTTCGGGGAGATGAGCGTGGCCCGGCTGAACGGCGGGCGGCTGGCCGAGGTGGCCAGGAGCTTCGGCTTCGGCTCCGCGATCACCCCGGGGGTGCCGGCCGTGCGGGCCGAGTTCCCCGACCCCAAGGACGACACCGACCTGGCCTCGGCCGCGATCGGGCAGGGCAGGGTGCTGGCGAGCCCCCTGAACATGGCCTCGGTCGCCGCCGCCATCGCCTCGGGCGCGTACGTGCCGCCCCGGCTGGTCACCGCCGAGCACATCCCCGACCGGCAGCCCGACAACCCGCGCCCGCTGGAGAAGGGGGTGGTGACGGCGCTGCGCGCGCTCATGCCCGCCGTCGTCACCGACGGGACCGCGCACGGGGTCAGCTTCCCGGCCGGAACGGCGGGCAAGACGGGGACGGCGGAGTACGGCTCGGGCGAGGAGCCGCCCGCGCACTCGTGGTTCATCGGGTACCGGGGGGATCTGGCGTTCTCGGTCATCGTGGAGGGCGGCGGGGCCGGCTCGGCCGTCGCGGCCCCGATCGCGGCCCGCTTCCTCAAGGCCCTCGGCAAGGCCGTCGGCTGACCAGCGGCCGGCGGCGAGGGCCGGCGACGGGTTGCGGCGGCCCGTGACCGCGCTCGTTCAGCCTGCCTTGCGGTCCAGCGGTGAGGTCAGGCCCGCAACCGCGGCCACCACCTCGGAGGCGTTGGACAGGTCGGGCAGCACCACGTCGGCCCCCGCCTCGCGCAGCTCGGCCGCCATCGACCGCCCGGAGGCGACCCCGATCATCGCCGCCCCGCCGATCTTGGCGGCCTGCACGTCGCGCGTGGAGTCGCCGATCACCACGGTGTTGGCCGGGGTGAACGGCGTGCCGTAGCGCTGCTTGGCCCGCGACTGCGCGACCTGCAGCAGCGTCGCCTTGGGATAGACCTCCTCGCCGTAGCCGCCGAGATCGAAGTCGATGTGCTTGTCGAGCCCGAACGCCTTCAGCTTGTGCACGGCGTTGCTCTTGATCGTGCCGGTCAGCACGGTCTGGACCACGCCGTCGAGCCGCGAGACGGACTTCAGCGCGTCCTTGGCCCCCGGCATCATCCGCCCCTCCTTGGCCAGCCGCCCGCGCCGGTCGGCGAACGCGGTGGCCAGGGCGGCCAGGAACTGGGGCAGATGACCGTCTTCAGCCACGATGCCGTTGACGGCGAGCGTCTCGAAGACGATCTCGGAGTCGGGCCTGCCCATCGGGGGGACGAGCTTGACCAGCGGGCGCCCGGTCACGAATCGGAACGCCTCGGCATAGGCGTCCCTGGTCACGATGGCCACGTCGACGAGGGTCAGGTCGACGTTCCACAGCACAAGGCGGTTGATGGCTGCCTCCTGAGTAATCCCTGCAAGGGTACGGCCGTCGCCGCTCTCAGGGCTCCCGCCTCAGGAATTCAACCACGATCAGGCATAGTCCATGGCCTCGGCCAGGGTGTCGACCACCGGCAGCCCCATGCGCTCCAGCTCGGCCCTCGGCGTCATGCCGCCGGTGTAGAGCACCGCCCGGGCGCCGACGTGCTGGGCGGCGAGCCCGTCGTCCACACTGTCGCCGATCACCAGGATCTCCGCCGGGTCGACGCCGATGGCCGCGATGTGGGCGGTCATGTGGGCGGCCTTCTCGCCGCCGGTGGCGCCGGTGAGGCCGTCGACCCTGGTGAAGTGCCCGGTGATGCCGAACGAGTCGACCTTGGGCACCAGGTGGGCGTGGGGCGCCATCGAGCAGAGCGACTGGGTGCCCGTCCAGCCGGCCAGCGCCGCCTCGGCGCCCACGGCCAGGCCGCAGACGTCGGCCAGCCGGAAGTAGTGGTCGTGGAACCCGGTGTCGAGCAGCTCCCATTCGCCCTCGTCGAGGGGGCGGCCGAGCATGCGCTCGTAGGCGAGCCAGATGGGGCGGGTGTAGACCGCGCGGAATCCGTCGGCGGTCAGCGGGGGCAGCGTGTACGGCTTGAAGACCTCGTTGGTGGCACCGACCACGGCGTCGATGTCGTGGAAAAGGGTGCCGTTCCAATCCCAGATGATGTGTTTCGTCATTTCCCGCCAAGCGTAGACGGCGGGTATGACATTCCGGTGAACCGGGGGCGCGGGCCATGTGGCCACCGCCCCCGGCGCGGACCTACTTGCAGGCCTTGGGGGTGGTGCCGGAGCCGTTCTGGCCGCCGCGACCGCCGTTCCACTGGACGGAGACGCTGCCCCAGGCGCACATGTTGTTCGCCCAGAGCATGTTGCCCCAGTGGCGGCCGGCGTTGCCGCGGTTGAACCGGAACGCGTCGTGGCGCCCGTCCTTGGTGTACACGTGGATCGTGCCGGTCATGCTGGTGCCGGTCTTGACCTCGATCCAGTTGGTCTTGCAGCGGCCCGACCACATGAGCTTGATCGTCCCGACCTCCCCGTTCACCCGGCTGGTGATCTTGGCCGACTTGACCACCCGCGCGGACGTGCCGCAGCCGCTCTTGTAGGGGTCCTTGTGGTCGTACGGCTTCGCGGACTGGGCGTGCGCGGGCGAACCTGCCAGCAACGTCACCGCTCCTACAGCAATCACCGCAAATCGACGCAACACGTGGAACCGACTCCTTTGACCAGATAACAATCTTCCCGTCCGGACCTTAGCGAGGCTTGACGCGGCGTGGTCAGGAAGCTCGCCCGGCGTGACCTCACCGTTACGAACGCAGCAGGTCGGGAATCTCCTGGGTCGCGTACCACATCAGCTCGTGGGCCTCGGCGCCGTCCACGGTGAAGCGCGCGTCGTCGTCACCCGCGTCGGCGGCGGGCAGGGCGGCGATGGCGGCCTCGATGTCGGCCGCGGCGTAGTCGTCGTCGATGTGCACCGCGGCCACCTTGGCCAGCGGGATCGGCTCGGCGAGGCGTACCCTGGCCCGCTCCTCCAGGTCGGCGCCGGCGCTCGCGGCGCGATCGGGCACCTCGGCCGCGACCACCACCCGCTTGGGCGGGGCCGCGACGCCGTCGGCGCGGTCGGCGGCCAGCATCCGCAGGGAGGCGCGGGCCGCCTCGGTGAGCGCGACGTATTCGAGCTCCTCGGTGTCGCCCGAGGCGTACCACTCGGTCAGCGCGGGGGTCACCGCGTAGCCGGTCAGCGGGGCCGGGCCGAGCTCTCCCGCCTCGACCGCCGCGGCCAGGGCCACGAGAGTGCACGGCAGATAGACGCGCATGAAGAACCTTTCCAAACCACGGGGAAGCTGCCTCACCAGATCGCAACCTTACTCATTGCGCCTGGTCACGAGCGTGCGGACGGGACTACTTCCGGTCTCTTTCGCGCAGGGTGAGACGCAGGACGCCCTCAAGCTCCGCGATGGTCGTGTCCGCGTCGCGGTGATGGATGCCGTTGATGCCCAGCGCGCGAGCGGCGACGATGTTGGCCTCGATGTCGTCGATGAACACGCACTCCTCGCCGGCCAGCCCGATCCGGCTCAGCGCGTGGCGGAAGATGCGTTCCTCCGGCTTGCGCATGCCGACCTCGCCGGAGATCACGATCTCGTCGAAGAGCTCGTCCCAGTCGTCCCTGGGGTAGGTGTGCGACCAGGAGTTGGACAGCAGGCAGGTCCTGACGCCGTTCCTGCGGACGTCGCGCAGCATGTCGTGCATGGCGTCCACCCGTTCGAAGCCGGCGAACATCCGCTCCAGCAGCCCTTCGGCCACCGGCGGCACGCCGTCGAGGGTCACCAGGCGGGCGGCCAGGTCGCGCTCGAAGAAGGACGCGTCGAGCTCACCGCGTTCGAGCGCGTGCACGACGTTCTCGCCGTCGCCGCCCTTGTAGGCGTGATCGATCAGCTCGCGCATCACGGCGTAGTAGTGGTCGCGGTCGATCCTGTCCGCCACGATCCAGCGCGCGATGGAGTCGGAGAGGCTGGTGGTCAGCACTCCGCCCCAGTCGATGAGCACACCGGTAACCATCGTTCTAGGGTAAAGCGTCGCGGAAACGAGTCATACCGCCGGGTACGCCATTGAATTCCGGATTTAACCCCATAAAAAGGACGTCCTATTTGTCCGGCTAGGGTGACCCTCCAGCGTTCATCGCTCATCAGAAGGGACCGCCGTGCGGACGACGATCCTGATCACCTCCCCTGACCAGTGGACCGCCCCCGGGCTCGACCTCTTCCAGTTCGCGCCGATCATTCCCGGAGGCCCCGAGTGGTTCACCAAACCCGTCCTGATCGCCCTGCTCAGCTCGGTCATCGTCATGGCCGTGTGCTGGGCCGCGTTCGCCAAGCCGAAGGTCGTGCCGCGCGGCTGGCAGAGCCTCGGCGAGTACGCCTACGTCTTCGTCCGTGACCAGATCGCCCGGCCCAGCCTGGGCAAGGACGCCGACCGCTGGATGGGCCTGCTCCTGACGGTCTTCCTCACGGTGCTCGTCTGGAACCTGATGGGCGTCGTCCCGCTCGTCCAGTTCCCCGTGGCCGCCCACATCGCCTTCCCCGCGGTGCTGGCGATCAGCGTGTACGGCATCAAGCTCTACCTCGGCGTCCGCCACCACGGCGTGCGCGGCTATCTGCGCGGCATCGTGCACCTGCCGGGGCTGCCCGGCTGGGCGTACGCGCTCTACGCGCCGATGATCCTCGCCGAGGTGTTCCTCACCTCGCTGTTCACCCACTTCGTCCGGCTGTTCGCGAACATGTTCGCCGGCCACATCATCGTGGCCTTCTTCAGCTCGGTGGGCTTCTGGTTCCTGTTCGAACGGCTCACCCCGCTCGGCGCGGGGCTCGGCGTCCTCGGCGTGCTGATGGCGATCGTGATGACGGCCTTCGAGCTGCTCGTCCAGTTCCTGCAGGCGTTCCTGTTCGCCATGCTCGCCGGCATGTTCATCGCCAGCGGGCTGCACGGCTCGCACTGACGCCCACCTCGGACGCCGCCTGCGGACGCCGCCTACGGACGTCACCTCGAACGCCGCCGCCACCGTGAGCAGGCGCGTCGCGGCGCTAGCCTCCGGCGCGGGCGGCCAGCTTGCGGTGGGCGGCCGAGCGGAGCACGCCGGCCGCCCGCTCCGCCGACGCCACCGGCGCCCCGGCCAGCAGTCCCCTGTTCTGCTTGAGCGTCAGCAGCCTGGTGACCGACTGGTCGAGGCGCTCGCGCGAGATCCGCCCCGACTTCACCGCCGCCAGCACGGCCTTGTACGCCTTCGGCAGATCGTTCGGCATGAGCAGCAGGTCGGCCCCGGCCAGCACGGCCCGCACCGCGATCTCCCCGTCGTCGTACTTCTTGCGCGCCCCCGCCATGTTGAGCGCGTCGGTGGAGATCACGCCCTTGAAGCCGAGCTTCTCTCGCAGCAGGCCGGTCAGGATCGGCTTGGACAGCGTCGCGGGGTCGCCGGACGGATCCAGCTTGGGAAAGACGATGTGGGCGCTCATCACGGCGTCCACGCCCGCCGCGATGGCGGCCTTGAACGGCGGCGCGTCGATCCGCTCCCACTCCGCCTTCGTGTGCTTGATCACCGGCAGCCCCGTGTGACTGTCGACGGAGGTGTCACCGTGGCCGGGGAAGTGTTTGGCGGTCGCCGCGATCTTCGCGTCGGCGAAGCCCTTGACCGCCGCGCTCACCATCTTGGCCACCCGCTGCGGGTCGTCGCCGTAGGCGCGGCGGCCGATGACGGGGTTGCGCGGGTTGACGTTCACGTCGGCGACCGGGGCGAAGTCGAGGTTGACGCCGAGCGCGCGCAGCTCCTCCCCCGTCGCCTTGGCCACGGCCCGCGCCAGGCCGGTGTCCTTGGTCGCGCCGATCTGGGAGGCGCCGGGGAAGTCCGTCATGAGCGCGGACATCCTGGACACCAGGCCGTTCTCCTGGTCGGTGCCGATCAGCAGCGGGACCTTCTTGGAGCCGCGCTGCAGGCCGTTGGTGAGGCCGACGACCTGGCCGACGCTCTTCACGTTCTGCGGGAAGAGGATCACCCCGCCCAGGTGGTATTTCGCGACCACCTTGGCCGGGGTGCCGGCGGCGTAGCGGGCCTGGTTCTCGCCGGAGACCGTGGCGGCCGTGGTGCCGTACAGGACCGGCATGAAGAGCTGGCCGACCTTCTCCTCGACGCTCATCCCCGACAGGGCGCGCTGGACCGGGCTGGGCGCCCCGGGCGTGCGCTGGGCCGGGGTCGCCGGCGGCGTGCTCTGCGCCATCCGGGCGGGCGGGGCGGCCCTGCCTCCGGTCGGATCCGTCCCCGCGGAACCGCCGCCACCGCCGCACGCAGTGAGCGCGATCACCAGGAGCCCTGTCGTACCGATCCGTCGAAGCATGCCTCCAAAGGTATCCATCCGACGACCCACCCGGGCCCACGCCCGCCCGTGCGTCCGGGCTACAACCCCAGACCGGCGAGGCCCGGCAGGTGGACCAGGGCCGCCGTGCGCGCGTCCGACGCCGACGGTTGCGCCCGCGCCTCCCGCGCCGCCGCACGGCACTGCTCCAGCGAGTGCGCGGCCAGCCCAGCACGTACGCCGGCCAGCGCCGACGGCGCCATCGACAACGACGAGACCCCCAGCCCCACGAGCACGCAGGCCAGCGCCGGATCGGCGGCCGACTCCCCGCAGACCCCGCACGGCTTGCCCGCCCGCGCGGCGGCGTCGGCGGTCATGGCCACCAGGTCGAGCAGCCCCGGCTGCCAGGGGTCGTGCAGCGCGCTCACGGCCCCAAGCCGGCGGTCGGCGGCGAAGGCGTACTGGCTCAGATCGTTGGTCCCGATCGAGACGAAGTCGACCATGGCGATCAGGTCCGCGGCCCGCAGCGCGGCGGCCGGGACCTCGATCATGACGCCGACGTCCGAGAGCCCGTGGTCGGCGCACTCCCTGGTGAACCAGGTGGCCTCCTCGGCGGTGGCCACCATCGGCGCCATCACCCGCAGCCCCGCGCCGCCGGCCTCGGCCGCCGCCGCGGCCAGCGCGGCGAGCTGCACGTCCATCATCCCCGGCGACTTCATGAACCTGCGCAGCCCGCGCTCACCCAGCGCCGGGTTCGGCTCCGCGGGCGCGGGCAGGAAGGCCAGCGGCTTGTCCGCGCCGACGTCGAGCGTGCGCACGACCACCTTCTCCCGGGGGAACGCCTCCAGCGCCGCCCGGTAGGCCCGCCGCTGCTCCTCCTCGGACGGCGGGTCGGAGCGGTCGAGGTAGAGGAACTCGGTCCTGAACAGCCCGATGCCCTCGGCTCCCGCGGCCACGGCGGCGTCCAGCTCGGCCGGGCCGCCCACGTTCGCCAGCAGCGGCACCTGATGACCGTCGGAGGTCGTTCCTGGACCGTTCCAAGAGGCGAGCGCGGACCGCCGGGCCGCCGCGGCGTCGACCGCGTCGGCCACGTCGGAATCGGCGGGCGCGACCCGCACCTCGCCGGAGGTGCCGTCCACCATCACCTCGACGCCCGCCGCGATGCCGGTCGCGCCCGGGCAGCCCACGACGGCGGGCACGCCGATCGCCCTGGCCATGATCGCGGTGTGGCTGGTGGGGCCGCCCTCCTCGGTGACGAACGCGGCCACGTCGTCCCTGGACAGCAGCGCCGTGTCAGCCGGGGCCAGATCCCTGGCGACCAGCACGTACGGCCGCTCGGGCGCCAGCGGCAGCCCCGGCATGGCCTGCCCGTAGAGCAGCGCGATCACCCGGTCCCTGATGTCGCCCAGGTCGGCGGCCCGCTCGCCCAGGTAGCCGCCGGACCCCGCGAGCACGTCCCGATATTTCGAGAACGCCTCGAAGACCGCCCTGGGGGCGGCCAGGCCGCGGTCGATCAGCGATCGCACCTTCACGACCACGCCGGGGTCCTCGGCCATCAGCGCCTGGGCCTTGAGTATCTCCTCGGCCTTGCCGCCCGCCTGGTTGCCGCGGGCCTCCAGCTCGCCCGCGACCTGGGTGAGCGCGGCCATCGCGCGCTCCTTCTCCTGCTCCGCCTCACCGGTGTACGTGGCGCCCTCGGGGGGTTCGGGCACGGAGACGGTGAGCACATAAGAGGGGCCGTGCCCGATTCCCGGGCTGACCCCCACCCCCCGCAGGTTCATGGCGTACTGGCTATCGCGGCCAGCTCGTCGAGGATCTCCTCCGAGCCCTCGCCTTCGGCGGAGATCACCACGGTCTCGCCCTGCCTGACGTCCAGGGCCATGATCGCGAGAATGCTCTTGCCGTTGACCGAGTCGCCGCCGTGGGACTTCGTCACCGTGATGTCCATAGGGGCCAGCTTCGCCCGCTGGACGAACGTCGCCGCGGGACGGGCGTGCAGCCCCACTTCCGCCGCCACGGTGACCTTGCGTTCACCCATTGTCGTCGTTCCTCCTTCGCTACCGGTCCAGACCAGCCGGACCTCCGTCTGCCGATGCCGCCCGGTCCGGGGCGAAACCTGGCGGTACTGCCTATTGTGGCGGGTCCTGCCGGTAACCCTTCGCGTACTTGCCCGCGACCGGCGTCCTTCCTCACGCGACCGGCGCCGCGCCCAAGCTGATGAGGACGTTCCCTATTCCCACCGGAACAGCTCGTCGCCCACGTGCACCGCGCCCTCCGCGAACCCGGTCAGGGCTCCGGAGAGCGCGTCGAGCGCGACGATCGGGCAGACGGGCGAACGCCCGCCGGCCTCGATGGCGGCGGGGTCCCAGGCCACCACCGGCTGCCCGGCGCCGACCCGGTCGCCCTCGGCGGCCAGCAGCCGGAACCCCTCCCCCTTGAGCTGGACCGTGTCGATGCCCAGGTGCACCAGCACGCCCCGGCCGTCGTCCCCCACGATGACGTACGCGTGCGGATGCAGTTTCATGATTTTTCCCGCTATGGGGGCCACGGCCTGGCCAGGCCCCCGCAACGGATCGATCGCCGTTCCCGGACCGACCATGCCCGCCGAGAAGACCGGATCGGGCACAGCGGCCAAACCCACAGCTGCCCCCTCAACCGGGGCGAGAACAGTCGTCATGGTCTCGCCCTTTAGCCGATGATGTCCTCGATGTCGCTGGCGATCGTGTCCGCCTCCGGTCCGACGACGACCTGGACCACGTTCCCCGTGGCCATCACGCCATGCACGCCGGCCGCTCTGAGCGCCGCCTGGTCGATCTTGGACGCGTCGTGCACCTCCGTACGCAGGCGGGTGATGCAGGGCTCTATCTCGATGATGTTGTCGGCGCCGCCCAGCGCGGCGATGATCGCGTTCGCGTCGGCCGCCATCAGGCCCTCCCTCGGATTGACACTCTGACCAGGCTAGATCAGTCGGTCTGGGTGACCTTGTTCAACCCGCGCGGCGCGTCGGGGTCGATGCCGAGCCGGCGCGCCAGGGCCTCGGTGAGCAGCTGGCCGGGCACGATCAGACCCATGGGGGCCAGCCATTCGGGCAGCTCGGGGCCGTTCAGCGCGGCCGTGCCGGCCTGGGCGAGCGCGGTGCCGCCGCCGATCGTGTACGCCGCCGCACCGGCCGCCACCACCCGCTCGGCCAGAGCGACGGTGCCCTGCAGCGTCGGGCTGTTCTCGGCCGCCACCAGCAGCGCGGGCGTGTCGGCGTCCACGACGGCGATCGGGCCGTGCAGCAGGTCGGCGTACGACAGGCCCATGGCGTGCAGGTAGCAGGCCTCCTTGAGCTTCAGCGCGGTCTCCAGCGCGGTCGAGAACGCCAGCCCGCGCCCCGAGACGACCACGCCCGGCTTGTCGAGCAGCCCCTCGACCACGGCCTCCAGGTCGCCGGGCTCGGCAATCAGCTTCTCGACCGCCTCGGGCACCCGCTGCAGCTCGTTCACGTCCACGTCCGCGCCCAGGCCGATGGCCAGCACGGCCAGCGCCGCCAGCGCCGTCGTGTACGTCTTCGTCGCCGGGACGGCCTTCTCCTCGCCCGCCACCGTGCACAGCGCGACGTCGGCCGCGCGGGCCAGCGGGCTGTCCTCGCCCCCGTTGGTCACCGCGACGGTGCCGGCCCCGCACTCCTTGGCCCAGGCCAGCGTCTCGACGATCTCCTCGGTCCGCCCGGACTGCGAGATCGCGACCGCCAGCACCCCGTCCAGGTCGAGCTTGCGCTTGTACGTGGTCGCGATCGACGGCGCGGCCAGCGCCGACAGGCGGCCGGCGTGCGATTCCACCAGGTAGCGCCCGTACACGGCGGCGTTGTCCGAGGTGCCGCGGGCGATGAACAGCAGCTGGCGGGTACGCTCGCCGATACCGCTGATCTCGTCGATCTTGGGAAGCAGGGAGTCCAGTGTGGCCCGCAGCGCGGTCGGCTGCTCGGCGATCTCGCTGCGCATCTTCGTGGTCATCTCGGGCTATCCCTCAACTCATTACGGATCTGACTTGACCGTCTTTCGCGACATGTGGTCTAGTCCGGACTAGACCAGTACGAACCATAGCCCATTGCCCAGGTAGTGACGAGGGGAGGATCCGTGGCGCACATCGATCCGGACAGCCCGGTGCCCAAGTACTTCCAGCTTCGCGAGATCCTGCTGGACCTCATCGACAGTGACGAGCTCAGCATCGGCGCGGCCATCCCGTCCGAGCGCGAGCTGTGCCAGCGCTTCGGCCTGTCCAGGATGACCGTACGGCAGGCCGTCGACCACCTCGTGTCCGAGGGACGCCTGCACCGCGTGCCCGGCAAGGGGACGTTCGTCGCCCGGCCGAAGATCGAGCTGGCCCTGCAGCTCACGTCGTTCACCGACGACATGCGGGCCAGAGGCATGATCCCGGGCTCGCGCGACCTCGACCGCCGCGTCGTGCGCGCCAGCGCCCACCTGGCCAAGGAGCTGGGGATCCAGCCGGGCGAGGAGGTCCACTTCATCGAACGGCTCCGCACCGCCGACGGCGAGCCGCTGTCCATCGAACGGGCCCACATCCCGGTCAAACTCGCCCCCGACCTGGCCGAGCACAACCTTTCCGACAGATCGCTGTACGAGCTGCTGGAGAGCAGGTACGGGCTCGTCATGGACGCGGGCGAGCTCACCATCGACGGCGGCATCGCCGACCCGAGCGACGCCGACCTGCTCAAACTTCCCCGCGGCGGGGCCGTGCTGCTGCTGCAGCGCCGGTCGTTCTCCGGCGGCGTGTGCGCGGAGCTGGGGGTGTCCACGTACCGCGCGGACCGCTACCAGCTGCGTACCATGCTGGAGATGCCTTCACGACGAGGCTGACCGCTCCGGCTCCTGAGGCGACCCCACCCCGCCGCTCCTGGAGCCGGAGGCACCCCCTGGAGTCAGCCTTCCTTCCCCCTTGAGCTCCGGCCCCGAGACCGGCTCCAACACGCCTCGGAGGAACGCCCGGTGAACGAGACCAGCGCCGCCGCCCGGCCTTCGCCGTTCGCTCGCGTGATGTCCGTGCTCCAGCGGCTGGGCCGCTCCCTCATGCTGCCCATCGCCGCCCTGCCCGCCTCCGCCCTGCTCCAGCGCTTCGGCCAGCCCGACATGCTCGGCTCCAACGGCGCCGCGCCGGGCGGTCTCGCGGACGTGGCCGGGCTGTCCTGGATGAACCAGGTGGCCGAGGTGCTGGAGGCGGCCGGGGCGGCCCTGTTCGAGAACCTGCCGCTGCTGTTCGCCGTGGGCGTGGCGATCGGCTTCGCCCGCAAGGCCGACGGCTCCACCGCGCTCGCCGCCGTGGTCGGCTACCTGGTCTTCGACCGGGTGACGAAGGTGATGTTCTTCGGCTCCGACATCAGGGACACCGTCCTGCTCAGGGAGGCCCAGCCCCAGGGCGTCAAGGAGATCATCAACTACGGGATGCAGAACCCCACCAAGGTCCTCGGCGGCATCGTCATCGGCCTGGTCGCCGCCCTGCTGTGGCAGCGCTTCCACCGTATCAAGCTGCCGTCCTGGCTGGCGTTCTTCGGCGGGCGACGCTTCGTACCCATCATCACCTCCATCGTGGCGCTGCTCATCGGCGTGGGCTTCGGCTGGCTCTGGCCGGTGATCGGCGAGTGGATCCGCCACGCCGGCGAGGCCCTGGCGGCCATCGGCCCGATCGGCACCGGCATCTACGGCCTGGTCAACCGCCTGCTCATCCCCCTCGGCCTGCACCACTTCGTCAACTCCGTGGTCTGGTACGTGGTGCCGCAGTGCGAGGTGAACGGCCGGGTGCTGGGCGGCGACTGGAACTGCTACTTCGGCGGCGACCCGACCTCGGGCCAGTTCATGGCCGGATTCTTCCCGGTCATGATGTTCGCGCTGCCGGCCGCCGCCCTGGCCATGTGGCGGGCGGCGCCCAAGCACCGGCGGGCCACGGTGGGCGGCATCATGCTGTCGGCGGCGCTGGCGTCGTTCGTCACGGGGATCACCGAGCCGATCGAGTTCGCCTTCATCTTCGTCGCGCCGCTGCTGCTGGTCGTCCACGCGATCCTCACCGGCCTGGCGATGGCCCTGACCACGCTCATCGGCGGCCAGCTCGGCTTCGGCTTCTCCGCCGGGCTGCTGGACCTGCTCCTGAACGCCGGCAAGTCGAACACCCAGAACCTGGCGGGCATCCTCGTCCTGGGGGTGATCTACGGCGTCGTGTACTACGTCGTGTTCACGTTCCTGATTCGCAGGCTCGACATCATGACGCCGGGCCGCGAGCCCGAACCCGACCTCGACTCCGGCGAAACCTGACCCGGCGCGTTTCCTGGAGATCCACTTCCGGGTAGTAACCGTTCATCCCCCGCGACCCGAACGGATCGACGCACACGCGTGGGGGTGAGCACGATCAAGCTCCCGTCCTGGACGTCATCCGTGCTCGCGGTGCTGCAGCGGATCGGCCGCTCTCTGATGATGCCCATCGCGGTGCTTCCGGCCGCCGGCCTGCTCTTCCGGTTCGGTCAGGACGACCTGCTCGGCCAGGACGGCCTGGGCGGCGCCCTGCCCTGGCTGCTGCCCGTCGCGGGGGTCATGGCCGCCGCCGGCGGCGCCCTCTTCGACCATCTCGCGCTGCTGTTCGCCGTGGGCGTGGCGATCGGCTTCGCCCGCAGGGCCGACGGCTCCACGGCGCTCGCCGCCCTGGTCGGCTATCTCGTCTTCGACCGCGTGACCAGGACCATGTTCTTCGAGTCCGGGCCAGGCGCCGTCCACGACAAGGTCACCGTCATCCTCAGGAACGGCACCCCCGCCCTCGACCTGGGCGCCCAGAACCCCACCGGCGTCCTCGGCGGCATCCTCGTCGGCCTGGTCGCCGCCCTGCTGTGGCAGCGCTTCCACCGCGTCAAGCTGCCGTCCTGGCTGGCCTTCTTCGGCGGGCGCCGCTCGGTCCCCATCATCACCGCCGTCGCCGCCCTGCTGCTGGGCGTCGCCTTCGGCCTGCTCTGGCCGCCGATCGGCGACTGGCTGACCCGGGTCGGCGACTGGCTCTCGGCCCACGGCACGGCGGGAACGGGCATCTACGGCGTGGCCAACCGCCTGCTCATCCCCGTCGGTCTGCACCACGTACTCAACACCATCGTCTGGTTCACCCTCCCCGTCTGCCGCGCCGGCGTGAACGGCGCGACCCGGGACGCGGCGGGCGACCTCAACTGCTATTTCGCCGGAGAGCAGGGCGCGGGCGTCTTCATGACCGGTTTCTTCCCCGTGATGATGTTCGGCCTGCTGGGAGCCGCGCTGGCCATCTGGCGCGCCGCCCCGGCTCCGCGCCGCCGCGCCGTCGGGGGCATCATGCTCTCGGCCGGGCTGACGGCCTTCGTCACGGGCATCACCGAGCCGCTGGAGTTCGCGTTCATCTTCGTCGCTCCGGTGCTCTTCGCCGTCCACGCGCTGCTGACCGGCCTGTCCATGGCGCTGATGGCCGAATCGGGCGCGCGGCTCGGGTTCACGTTCTCGGGCGGCGCCATCGACTTGCTGCTGAACGCAGGCAAGTCCAACACGCACGGGCTGGGGCTGATCATCGGGTTCGGGCTGGCGTACCTGGTGATCTACTACGCCCTCTTCACCCTCCTGATCCGCCTGCTCAACCTGCCCACCCCCGGCCGCGAGCCCGAGAACGACATCCCGCAGACCGACACCCCGCAGATCCAGGACCCGCGGGCTTAGATCCGGCCCATTTAAGGTCGCCCGCAAAGCACCGGATCACGCCCGAAACTCTCTCGCCCCCTCACCACGAGGACTCCAACTCCACGAAATCACTCCCACCGAATATGGACGAACACGGGCGCCGAAAGCGGAAGTTGGTGCGGCCTGTATTCCTGAGCCGGGCCGAAAACTCCTTATAACGATTCTTTCTTTCACTCCTATCGAGCATTCGGAGGTTCCCCCATGCCCGGCATCGGCGTCACCCCCGCCCCCGAGCCGCCCTACGACGAAGAGCGCGGCCGTGCGCTGACCCACGGCGCGCTGGCCCTCAGCACGCACCCCATCGTGTGGGGCCCGCCGGGTGCCCTGCCCGACGAACGCAAGCTGCGCCACCTGGCCCAAGCCCTGGCCGAGGTCCTCACCGGCCGCCGAGCACCGGAGACCGTCGCCGACCGGCTCACCGACCGCGCGTACCGGGAGCTGACGCGAGCGGGCCGGATGCTCAGGGCCGGCCGGCCGCCTTTCGTCGGTGGCGTGCACATGAAGGAACCCCGCGAGGGCGCCATTGAAATGTGTGCCCTGGTCCATTGCGGCGACCGCAACCACGTACTCGCCGTACGCCTGGAACGAAGAGGACTGCAATGGCTGTGCACCGACTTCGAAACAGCCTGACCTCAGCGGCGGAGAAACCCAGAAGAACCCGAAAGAACACGGAGATCCTCGCTTCCCGCACGGAAAGCGAGGATCTCCGAGAACCCCTGAACTGAACGGTCAGGCGGCGTTCTTCGGGTCGCCGTGGCAGCGCTTGTACTTCTTGCCCGAACCGCACGGGCAGGGCGCGTTGCGCTCCACGTTGCCGTACGCCGCCCGCTCGGCCTGCGTGGTGCGGACCTTGACGTGCTCGACGTCGCCCTGCTCACCGGGCGCCGAGTATTCGAGCTCGGCCGGCCGGTCCGGCCCGCGCAGCCCGCGCGCGATGATCGAGCGGGTCTCCGCCAGCACCGCGTCCTCTTCCTCGACGATCGGGTTTTCCTGCACCTCGACCTCAAGGTTGAACAGGAACCCGACGGAGTCCTCCTTGATGCCCTCAAGCATCGCGGCGAACATCTCGAAGCCCTCGCGGGCGTACTCGATCTTCGGGTCCTTCTGTGCGTAGGCCCGCATGCCGATGCCCTCGCGCAGGTAGTCCATCTCGTAGAGGTGCTCGCGCCACTTGCGGTCGAGCACGGAGAGGATCACCCGGCGCTCCAGGTCGCGCATGGTCTCCGCGCCGAACTCCTCCTCGCGCCGGTCGTAGGCGGCCAGAGCGTCGGCCTTGATCTTGTCGACGAGCAGCTCGGCGGTGAGCTCCTCGCGGCCGCCGGCCTCCTCGACGACGTCGTCGATCCGGACGGAGATCGGGTAGAGCTCGCCGAACGCCTTCCACAGCTTCTCGAGGTCCCACTCCTCGGCGAAGCCCTCGGACGTGGCTCCCTGGACGTAGCCCTCGATCACCTCGCCGACGAAGCCGCGCACCTGCTCGTGCAGGTCGGCGCCTTCGAGCACGCGGTGGCGCTCGGCGTAGATGACCTTGCGCTGGCGGTCCATGACCTCGTCGTACTTCAGAACGTCCTTGCGGATCTCGAAGTTCTGCTGCTCGACCTGGTGCTGGGCGGAGGCGATGGCCTTGGAGACGATGCCGGACTCGATCGGCTGGTCGTCGGGGATCTGCAGCCTGGTCATGATCATCTCGACCCTGGCCGAGTTGAACAGGCGCATCAGGTCGTCGCCGAGCGAGAGGTAGAAGCGCGACTCGCCGGGGTCACCCTGGCGGCCGGAACGTCCGCGCAGCTGGTTGTCGATGCGGCGCGACTCGTGCCGCTCGGTGCCGAGGACGTAGAGGCCGCCGAGCTTGGTCACCTCGTCGTGCTCGGCCTTGACGGCCGCCCTGGCCTTCTCCAGCGCCTCGGGGTAGGCCTTCTCGTACTCCTCCGGCGTCTCGACCGGGTCGAGGCCGCGCTGGCGCAGCTCCAGGTCGGCGCGGAACTCGGAGTTGCCGCCCAGCATGATGTCGGTGCCTCGACCGGCCATGTTGGTGGCCACGGTGACGGCGCCCTTGCGGCCCGCCTCGGCGATGATCGACGCCTCACGCGCGTGGTTCTTCGCGTTGAGCACCTCGTGCTGCACGCCGCGCCGCTTGAGCGCCTTGGACAGCCGCTCGGACTTCTCGACGGAGGTGGTGCCGACGAGCACCGGCTGCCCGGCCTCGTAACGCTCCTTGATGTCCTCGACGACGGCGTTGAACTTGGCGTCCTCGGTCTTGTAGACCACGTCGGCCTGGTCCTTGCGGACCATCGGCCGGTTGGTCGGGATGGGCACCACGCCGAGCTTGTAGGTCTGGTGGAACTCGTTGGCCTCCGTGGCCGCGGTGCCGGTCATGCCGGCCAGCTTCCCGTAGAGGCGGAAGTAGTTCTGCAGGGTGACCGTGGCGAGAGTCTGGTTCTCGTCCTTGATCTTCACGCCCTCTTTGGCCTCGATGGCCTGGTGCATGCCCTCGTTGTAGCGCCGGCCGTGCAGGATGCGGCCGGTGAACTCGTCGACGATCAGGACCTCGCCGTCGGCGACGATGTAGTCCTTGTCCTTCTTGAACAGCTCCTTGGCCTTGAGCGCGTTGTTCAGGAAGCCGACCAGGTGGGTGTGCTCGGGCTTGTAGAGGTTGTCGATGCCGAGCCAGTCCTCGACCTTCTCCACGCCGGACTCGAGGATGCCGACCGTGCGCTTCTTCTCGTCGACGATGTAGTCGCCGGTGCTCTCCTCGCCCGGGTTCTTCGCCTCGACGCCCCTGCGCAGACGGGGGACGATCTTGGCGAACTCGGTGTACCACTTGCCCGACTGCTCGCCGGGGCCGGAGATGATCAGCGGGGTGCGGGCCTCGTCGATCAGGATCGAGTCGACCTCGTCGACGATCGCGTAGTTGTGGCCCCGCTGCACGCACTCGTCGAGCGACCAGGCCATGTTGTCGCGCAGGTAGTCGAAGCCGAACTCGTTGTTGGTGCCGTAGGTGATGTCGGCCTGATACTGCTTGCGCCGCTCCTCGGGCTGCTGGCCGGCGATGATGCAGCCCACCTCCAGGCCCAGGAAGCGGTGGATGCGGCCCATGGTCTCGGCGTCACGCTTGGCCAGGTAGTCGTTGACCGTGATGACGTGGACGCCCTTGCCGGAGATGGCGTTGAGATAGGACGGGAGCGTACAGGTCAGGGTCTTGCCCTCACCCGTCTTCATCTCGGAGATGTTGCCCATATGCAGATTCGCGCCACCCATGACCTGCACGTCGTAAGGCCGCTGGCCGAGCACGCGGCGGGCCGCCTCGCGCACGGTCGCGAACGCTTCGGGAAGCAGATCGTCGAGAGATTCGCCGTCAGCATGGCGCTGTTTGAATTCGTCCGTCAGCGCACGCAACTCCGCGTCGGACAGGCTCGTGAAGTCGTCCTCGATGGAGTTGACCTGGTCTGCGATCCGCTTGAGCTTGCGCAGGATCTTGCCTTCGCCGGCACGTAGGATCTTGTCGAGAATGGCTGCCACTTTATGTAAAGCTCCTCGCAGGTCTACCCCGGCGGCGCCGCCAGGAGGAGAGGCCGAGACAAACTTCCCCGCTTGCCATCGTAGGCGGTTCTGCAACCAGACACAGCCACCGTGACGGCGAGGGCGCGGAACGGGTCTGGGAGAATGACTTCAAGGCAGAGGGTATGCCGGTTGAGAGCCGGCTCGCACCATTAGCGCGATAACCGGCAAAGGAAGGATTAGTCATGGTTGAGGGGAAGAAGTCGGAGCAGACGGAGCATCTCGGCAGCCACGGCGGGCGGGCCTCTTCGTGGCTCGCGGTGACGGTGATGCTGGTGGGAACGGTCGTCGCCGGCTTCGGGCTGACGGCGGCCAACTGGACACTCGTCTGGATCGGCGCCGGGGTGTTCGTCGTCGGCGGAATCCTCGCGCTGGTCTTCGACATCTTCACCGATGTCGTGATCGACGCGCCGCGGGTGGGCATGCGCGCCGAAGACCACCGCTGACCACCACCGCCACCCAGACCCGCTCCAGCCACCGGCCCCGGCGGGCGCCCCTACTCCGGGCCGCCCGCCACCACGCTCCAGGAAGCCCCGCGCATGGGGGCGGCGCACTGGGGACCAGGTCCAAGCACGGGGACCGCTCCCACATGCGGGGGTGAGCGAATACCCGGGGCCGGCCCCACGGTGCACGTCCGACGCACGGGGGTCAGCCCACGCACAGGGATCAGCCCCGGCATGGGTATCAGCCCGCTGCGATCCACGCATGACGACCATTTCCGCCCATCCGGCCATCACCCCGCTATGGCGAGCTCTCGCACACGGTGCCATCCCGCGGGCTGAACGAGCCCCTACCCACCGCGCCATCCCGCACATGGGCACCACACGCCACACCGTCTCCGCACGTCGGGCGAGCTCCCGCAGGTGGGAGTCAGCACATCGCCGGGCCTCGGCGAGCCACCCGAGCCGGCGGAGAAGCGGACGGAAAAGCGCACCGCGCTTGTGGGCCGTCACCCACCCGGTCCGATTCTGTCGGTGCCCGCCGCTAGATTTCACGCATGCATTTCCGTACGGACGGCCAGCCATGAGCGATGTGATCGGCGCGACCAGCGTAACGGGCGGGACCGACGGGATCGACGCGGGCGACCCAAGCAGCGTCACCGGCGGGAGCGGCCGGACCAGCGACCCCAGCAGCCCCAGCCCGATCCGGGGGATCGGTCGCGACGCCGAGACCGGCAGGGCCGCCTCACCTGGCCTGGGCGGGCTCACGGATCTGACCGCTGACGAGGCGCGCCGGATCATCCTCCGCTCGCAGGGCTTCATCGGCGCCGACGTCCGCAAGGGCGGGGTGCATGCCATGCTGCGCAGACTGGGCGCCGTGCAGCTCGACACGATCTCGGTCCTGGCCCGTTCGCACGAACTGGTCGCCTATGCCCGGCTGGGCGCGGTCGGCCGTCCCAAGATCGAGCGCGCCTACTGGCACAATCCGGCTCAGAGCTTCGAATACTGGTGTCACGCCGCCTGCATCCTGCCCATCGAGCACTGGCCGCTCTACGCGTTCCGCCGCCAGGCGTTCCGTGACAGGCGCCAGCGCTGGCACCAGGTCCCCGACGGCGTCGAGAAGCTGCTCGACCAGGTGCGCGAGTCGGGCCCGCTGACGACCTCCGACGTGGGCGGTGCGAAGAACGGCGGCCCGTGGTGGGACTGGTCGGATTCGAAGATCGGCCTGGAGTGGCTGCTCGACATCGGCGAGCTGGTCTGCACCCGCCGGGTCGGCTGGCGCCGCGTCTACGACCTGGCCGAGCGTGTCGTCCCGGCGGAGCTGCTGGCCGAAGACCTGTCCGACGAGGAGTGCATCGTCCGCCTGGCCGCGATCGCGGGCCGTTCGCTGGGCGTGGCCAACCGCACCGACCTCATCGACTACCTGCGCCTCAAGGGCCGATACGCGGCGATCCTGGACGAGGTCCTGCTGAGCGGCGCGGCCGGCCTGGTGCCCGTGACCGTGGCCGGCTGGCCGGGCAAGAAGGGCCAGGGCAATGCCTGGGCCGACCCCGCGGCCCTGGAGTCGGAGCCGCGCGGGCGTCACCGTACGACGCTCGTGTCACCGTTCGACTCGCTCATCTGGCATCGGGGCCGCACTGAGCGGGTGTTCGGCTTCAACTACACGCTGGAGCTGTACGTGCCCAAGCACAAGCGCGTCCACGGCTACTTCACGATGCCGGTGCTGGCCGGGGGCCGGCTGATCGGCCGCGTCGACCCGGCCCGCGAAGGCTCCACGCTGGTGGCCAGGCAACTCAGCCTGGAACCCGGCCTCTCCCCCGCCAAGTGGACCGACGCCTTAAGAGAAGCTCTGTGGTCAGCAGCCGAGTGGGTGGGCTGCGACGCCGTACGCGTCGAACGCACCGACTCCCCAGAACTGCTCTCAGCCCTCAACTCGCCGAGAACCACCTGACCCCAGCCCCGACTTCACCTGTCCGCTCGGGACCCCGGACGCCCGAGCGGGGGCGGGAGGACGTTCGAGAGCCCTGTGTGGGGCGCGAACGTCTGAACGCCGAGCGGAGGGTGGACGTCCGAACGCGGAGCGGGGCACGGTTCAGCGCTCCTACGCGGCGCAGGACGACGCGACACGCAACGGTCGGCGCAGGATCATTCGCCTCCGTCTCAGCAGAAGTCGGTGCCGCTCACGTCCACCGCCTCCGCTGCGATCCGAAGGCTGTTCGCCGTCGCGGGCTGCAGCGTCTCTCCAGGGCCGGGTGACATGTGGGGAGATCACTCATCCGCCGCTCGGCGGGACACCACCTCATCGCGTTCCTCGTTCCGCCCGCGATACAGGGCGGGCGGGGGAAGCGTCGTCCCTGGCTGACGCGGACGGGGCACCCGCCCTTGGGACGGGATCGGAGCCGCCCTTGGGACGGGGTGGGGCCGCCCTGGGCCAGGGGTGGAAGATGGTTCTGGCCGGATGACGGTTGGATGCTTTTGTTGTGGCGGGCTGTGGCGCGATTTCCAGCCCGGCCAGGTCAGGTGATTTCGAGCATTCGTTCCCGTACCGCGTAAACCACGGCCTCCATCCTCGAATGCAGTTGCAGCTTGTCGAGGATGTTGCGGACGTGGTTCTTCACCGTGTTCTCCGAGATGAACAACTGCTTGGCGATCTCGCGGTTGTTCATCCCCTTGGCCACCAGGCGCAGCACCTCCATCTCCCGGTCGGTCAGCCGGGGGACGGGGAGTTGGGGTGGGCGCTCGGCCTCCTTGCGGCTCATGTTGGCGAACTCGCTGATGAGCTTGGCCGCCATCGCCGGGTTGATTAACGACTGTCCCTCGTGGACGCCCCGCACCGCGGCGGGTACGTCGTTGATCTGGACGTCCTTGAGCAGATAGCCGGTGGCGCCCGCCTTGATGGCCTCGAAGAGGTCTTCTTCCTCGTCGCTGACCGTCAGCATGATGATGCGGGTGCTCGGGACCGAGGCCTTGATGCCCTTCGTCGCCTCGATCCCGTCCTGCCGGGGCATGCGGACATCCATGAGGGCGACGTCAGGCATGAGGCGATCGGCCAGTTCGACCGCCTCCTGCCCGTCGCTCGCCTCACCGACCACCTCGATGTCTGGCTCCGCGGCCAGCGCCAGCGCCAGGCTGCGCCTGATCAGCTCGTGATCGTCGACGATCAGCACGCGGATCGGCTCGCTCGCCGGCGTACGGACCTCGCCGGACTCGGTCACAAGGCCTCCCTGATCCGCCTCGCGACCTCGGTCCGACTGGCGACGATCCGCCTCGCGCCTGCCTTTCCCTCGCTTCGCTCGCTCATCTGCGCCTGACTGAGCTCGCTCACGTCTCCTCCTCGTCGGGGGGCCAGAGCCGTTGAACCGCCATGATGGCACGTACCCGCGGTTCTCGGGTGGTCGAGAAGATCTTTTAGCGCGCGATCAGGGCTCTACGAGCCGCAACACGCCGTAGTTGTACCCGCGTCTGTTGTAGACGACGCACGGCTGGCCGCTCTCCTTGTCACGGAACAGATAGAAGTCGTGTCCGACCAGTTCCATCTCGAGGAGGGCCTGGTCGATGGTCATGGGCTCGGCCCGGTGGTACTTCTCCCGTACGATGAGCGGCCCGTCGCCGTCCATCTCGATGGGGACGATGTCGTCGTAGAGCTGGTCGCGCTTCTCCCGCAACTCGTCGTCCTCGGCCTCGGGCTGCTTGGGGACGGTCGTCTGCTTGGCCTGGGCCAGGTCGGCGGTGTCGGGAAGGGTCGCGGTGATCTCCGCCACCGAGGGTGGGCAGTGGTTGCCGTGGTGAACCTTGCGCCGGTCGGCCAGGCGCCTGAGGCGGCCTTCCAACTTGTCGAGTGCGAGGTCGAGGGCTGCGAACCGGTCGTCGGCCGAGGCTTCGGCGCGGATGGCCGGTCCTCGCGAGTGAATGGTGAGCTCGACCCGCTCTCGCTGTCCGGCGAGACGCGGGTTGCGTTCCTTGGACACCTCCACATCGACTCGGATGAGTTTGTTGTCCAGACGTTCGATCCTGGCCAGCTTGGTCGTCACGTGGTCTCGGAACCGGTCACTCACTCCTGTGTGCCGGCCCTTGACGATGATGTCCATGCAACAGCCCCCCTTCGGTCTAACGACTGAGCGAGAGCGCCCGACGACGTGCGTGCCGGACGAGGTTCTCTGTCTGCCTTCCTGTCACCGTTACCCTCTTCCGACTAGGCATCACCGGGAACTCGGAAGGCACCCGCCCGGCCGACCTGGTCTTCGACCCCACATTCGCCTGCTGAGGGTCTCGCAGCTCTGTTGCCACTACTGCCCTTCTCTTCTGGCGGGGGACATCTGGACCCCCGGGAAGGCAGGACTTACCCCTAAGCCGCACCGTGATCGGTCGACAAAGAGTCGCCTTACGTGGACCGTTTTGCCTGCGGCTGGCATCGGCTAGCAGAGCCGGGAACCCCGACCCTGCGCAACCACGGACCCGAACGGGTGCCATGTCAGAACGCTATCCGTATCCAGCAAGAATGTCAGCCGGAGGATCGGACGATAGATCACTTTGCGTGAGATTCGGCGGGCCGGAGAGCGCCTTCCGGCGCCCTGTTCAACCGATGGGCAACCCTTATCGGCACGGGCCTCCCATACGCTGAGCTGCTATACCACGGCACGGGGGGTAGCGACATGTCACCTTCCGGCTAGAGGCATGAATTGGATCTTTCTTTACCGACCGTCACCGTAATTGATTTGAGATCTTCGGCGTGTCGCTCCGACGGTCACGGCCAGCGGCACGCGCAGGCCCGACGACCGCAGTGCCCTCGCGGCCTCGGCGAGGGTGGCGCCGGTCGTGACAATGTCGTCCACGAGCAGCGCAAAGGCCCCTGGAGGGCCGTTCGCGGCCGGAACGACCTGGAGTGACCCGGCGAGGTTGGCGACCCTCTCAGGGCCGCTCAGGCCCGCCTGGTCGGCCACCCGGCCGGTCTGCCGCAGGCCCCGCCACGCTACGGCCGCCAGCCCGGCCTCCCGCAACCCCCCGGCGACGAGCCCGGCCAGCCGGCCCACGTGGTCATGGCCTCTGCCCCTGCGGCTCCGCCGCGCGCTGGGCACCGGCACGACCACGAGCCCGCCATTCCCCCGCTGTCCGTCCGCCCACCGCCCGTCCACCCACCGCCCGTCCACCCACTGCCCGTCCGGACGGCGCCACCCCTCGCGTACGGCCGCCAGGACCGTGTGGGTCAGCGCCTGCGCCAGGACCGCCGCCAGCACCACGGCGCCCCGCTCCTTGTACGCCACCACCAGCCGGCGCACCGCCCCCTCGTAACGAGCCGCCGACCAGCAATCGGGCAGGCCAGGCGGAACCGGGTCGGGCAGGCGTCTGGCGGGCGCGGCGGTCAGGGCGCCGAAGCAGCGGAGGCAGCACGACGCCCCCTGGGCGCCGCAGCCGGCGCAGGAGGAGGGGAGGATGAGATCCAGTACGGTGCTAAGCACGCGGCCCAGCGTGCCCGCCGCCACCGACAGTTTCCGGCCTCAGGAACAGCGCAGGAGCAGAATCAGCCGAGAGGGAACAGCGGCGCGCCCGCGTCGGAGTCGATCTTGGCGGTCCAGGTCTGCCGGTCCTGGCCGAGTTCGAGCAGCTTGGCCCCCTTGTCGGTCTCCGCCAGCACCCGGTCACCCAGCGCCGCCACAGACCTGAGCCGCTCGGTCAGCGGCACCCCGGTGCTCTCCCCGTCGCCCACGTTGATCTCGGTGAGGATGTGCCCGGCCTGGCTCTGTACGAGGACGAGCAGGTGCTCCTCGTCCCCCCACGCCACGTCGATGATCTTGTCGGCCTCGTTCGTGGCGGTCAGCGCGCGCAGGTTGCCCAGCTTCATCTGCGGCCCCTCCCCGGTCAGCGCGCTGATCTGGACGGTGTTGCGCCCGGTCATCACCATGACGCGCACGCCGTCCCTGGCGATGCGCAGCCTGGTGACGTCGAGCCCGGCCAGGTTGGGCGCCTCGACCGGCTCGGCGCCGCGTCCGCTGGAGGGGTCGTACCGCAGCAGCACGGAGTCCTTCCTGTCGTAGGTCCACAGGGAGCCGTCACGATGCCAGGTCGGCGCGGTGAAGTCGTCGCCCTTGCCGTGGATGACCTCCTGCCAGCGCCCCTGCGGCACCATCGCCGCCACCGAGATGCCGGTGGAGGTCCTGGCGGCGACGAGGGAGTTGCCGTTCTCCTCCTTGGAGACGGCGAAGTCGCTGTAGCCGTCGCGCTGCTCTCCCGCCGCGCCGGCCACGACGCCGCCGGGGCCGTCCTTGCTCAGGTAGTGGATCGCGCCCTTGGTCACGTAGTAGGCGGTCTTGCCGCTGTCGTCCAGCCAGCTCTCGTCGGTGTTGGGCAGGGCGGTGGTGTACGGCTCGCCGTTCGCCTGGATCTCGATCGTGCGGCCCTTGGCGACGTCGTTCGCGTTCAGGCTGTACTTGATCTGGGCCCTGAGCGCGTCTCTGGAGCTGAGGTCGAGCGGGCCCGACAGGTTGACCACGACGCGCTCGCCGCCCTCGCCCGACCTGATCGACTCGATCCTGGTGCCCTCGGGGAGGCTGGTGGTCACCGCGTCCTTCAGGGTCGCGGTCGGCGGCTTGAGCAGCCGTTCGAGCACGGTCTGCGCGAACGACTCGGTCGTCTTCAGCCGCAGCCGCACCCGGTCGACGACCAGCCGGTCCTGGAGGCTGCGGTTGAGGTAGTAGAGGGTGGTCGGACGGTACGCGCGCCGCACGTCGGCCCTGGTGAGCACGAGCCCCTGCGGCAGGCTCTTGACCAGGTAGCCGCCCTGGGGCGCCTTGACCAGGTCGAACGGCTGCTCCCACGACCCGCCGGTGGGCGTGTAGGTGTCGTCCTCGTCGATGCGGGCGGCGTACTTGCCCTTGAGCACGACCTTGAGCACCGGGTCGGTGGCCTCGCGCGGCGGCGGCGGGACGACGTCGATCGCGTCCTCGACCACCGTCACGGGCCCGCCTGCGCTCCACTTGGCGCGCGCCTCGGGGGTGAGGTAGCTGAGCAGGATCGACGGGTCGTCCGCGTAGGCGGCCATGGCGGCCTGGAGGCCGCGCATGGTCTCGTCGATCCCCCAGTTCGGCTGCGGCTTGATGGCGATCATGCGGTGGAACGGCTTGCTGAGCGGATCGCCCGCGCCCTGGTCGTTGACGGTGTACGGGCCGCTCACGGGGATCACGGTGCAGCCGGAACCCGCCCAGGCCACCGTGACCGCGAGCGCGACCGCCGTGCCGAGCCGCCTAATCCTCGTCATATCCGGCCCTGTCGTATCCCGCGCCGTCATAGCTGGAACTGTCGCCGGAGGCCGGCAGCAGCACGGGCGTCATGGCGGTGCGCCAGGTGCGGCGCATCTCGATCTCGGGCGGCACCAGCGACAGCGGCGAGCCCTTCAGGTCGGATCCGGCGACCCTGGGCAGGGTCAGCCTGAACTGGGAGCCTTCGCCGGGCTGCCCCCATGCCTGCAGCCAGCCGCCGTGCAGGGTGGCGTCCTCGCGGGAGATCGCGAGGCCGAGCCCGGTGCCGCCGATGGTCCTGGCCCGCGACGGGTCGGCCCGCCAGAACCGGTCGAACACCATCGTGTCCTCGCCGGCCTTGAGCCCGATGCCGTGGTCGCGTACGGCGACGGCCACCGCGTCTCTGTCGGCCCCCACGGTGACCACGACGTCCCTGCCCTCGCCGTGCTCGATGGCGTTGAACAGCAGGTTGCGCAGGATCCGCTCGACCCGCCGGTTGTCGATCTCGGCCATGCACGGCTCGTTGGGCAGCCGCAGCTCGAAGCGGGTGGTGTGGCGCTCGGCCAGCGCCTCGGAGTCGCCGATCGCCCGCAGCACCACGTCGCGGACGTCCACGGAGTCGAGGTCGAGCGTGGCCGCGCCCGCGTCGTAGCGGCTGATCTCCAGCAGGTCGGTCAGCATCGACTCGAACCGCTCCAGCTGCGCCTGCATGAGCTCGGCCGAGCGGGCGGCCATGGGGTCGAAGTCCTCGCGGGCGTCGTAGAGCAGGTCGGCGGCCATGCGGACGGTCGTGAGCGGCGTGCGCAGCTCGTGGGAGACGTCGGAGACGAACTGCCGCTGGACCTGCGAGAGCTCCTCAAGCTGGTGGATCTTGAGCGCGAGATTAGCAGCCATTTCGTTGAACGAGTTCGCCAGCCGGGCCAGGTCGTCCTCGCCGCGTACTTTGAGTCGTTCGTCGAGCTTGCCGGCGGCCAGCCGCTCGGCGGCCTCGCGCGCCAGCCGCACGGGGCTGACGACCTGGCGGGCGACGAGGTAGGCGATGGCGGCCAGCAGCAGCACGAGCCCCAGGCCGACCACGACGATGGCGAGCCTGACGTTGGTCAGCAACTCCTCTTCCTCGTTGAACGGGAAGAAGTGGTAGACCTCGTAGTTCTCGCCGGTCGGGAGCACGTGGACGATGCCGCCGACCACGAACCGCAGCTGCGGCTGGCTCTCGCCCGCGAGCCTGATCGACTGGATGAACCCGACGGTCTTGTCGTACTTGTACTCGCGGATGTTGCGCTGCAGGCTGAGCCGGAGCCCCACCGGCACGTTGGCGGGCTCGACGCTGTTGGACGCCCGCGACTTGCCGGGGTTGGTCAGGTTGAGCACCAGCACCTCGTAGCGCTTCTCCGAGGCGTCGTCGCGGGAACCGGTGATGGTGTCCATGACGTCGTCGAGCGGGTCGGCCGCCCCCTTCTCGCCGCCGTCGGCCGCCTTGGCCGGATCGTCTGTCTCGGGGGCCAGCGCGTCGGCGATGCGCAGCCGGTCGGCGGTCGCCTCGCCGGAGGAGGACTGCTGGCTGCTCTGCACGACCGAGTTGTTGATCTGCTGGAACAGGAACGTCCCGAGCACCACGACCACGATCACCGAGATCACGAGCGTGCTGGTGACCACCTGGAGGTGCAGCGAGCGCCGCCAGATGCTGCGCGTCCTGCCCGCCGCACGGCGAACCCGCCGGCGAACGCCGCCGAGAATCTGGCGGAGTGTGCGTCGGCGGGATCTCTTCTTCCTGGTCGGGGGCATGGCAGGGCGCTACGAGGGTTAGGCGGGGCCGGCTTTGTAGCCGACACCGCGTACCGTCACCACGATCTCGGGGTGCTCGGGGTCCTTCTCGATCTTGGCCCTGAGCCGCTGCACGTGCACGTTGACCAGCCGCGTGTCGGCCGCGTGGCGGTAGCCCCACACCTGTTCGAGCAGGACCTCGCGGGTGAACACCTGGCGCGGCTTGCGGGCCAGCGCCACCAGCAGGTCGAACTCCAGGGGCGTGAGGTTGATGGTCTCCTCGCCGCGCTTGACCGAGTGGCCGGCCACGTCGATGGTGATGTCGCCGATCTGCAGGATCTCCGGGGTCGGCTCATCAGTGCGGCGCAGCCGCGCCCGCACCCTGGCCACCAGCTCCTTCGGCTTGAACGGCTTGACGATGTAGTCGTCGGCGCCCGACTCCAGACCGAGCACGATGTCGATCGTGTCGCTCTTGGCCGTGAGCATGACGATGGGAACCCCCGACTCCGCCCTGATCCTGCGCGCGACGTCGATGCCGTCGGCCCCCGGCAGCATCAGATCGAGCAGCACCAGGTCCGGGCGTGTATCCCGGAACGCGTCGAGGGCCTTGTCGCCGTCGGACACAAATGACGGCTCGAAGCCTTCCCCCCGCAGCACGATCCCCAGCATCTCGGCGAGAGCGGCGTCGTCGTCGACGACCAGCACGCGACCTTTCATGGCCCCTCATTCGTTCTACGCATTGTGGGACATACCCGCACGATCGCTGAAGGTTACCCTTGGTCGACCCATGAGTGTGACCTGAGCCGTGCAAAAGGCGAATTTTAGGCCCGCCCCCGCGACCGCAATCTCAGTCTGCGGTAACACAGCGACTTTCGGCCATCCCCGGACGCGAACCTTGCCCGGATTCGTCGGTGAATGCCGTCAAGATGACATCGCGAATCCTTCCCGCGACACCAATGCCCCGCCCAGCGTGCCAGGATTGGGATATGTCAGACGGTCACGGTCCCACGCCCGGGACGCCATCAGGCTGGTCGGCCGAACAGCCCCCGCCCTACAGCGCCCCGCCGGCCTCGCCGTGGACCGCGCCCGGCGCGCAGCCGCAGCAGCAGGTGCCCTACGGGCAGCCGTACGGGGACACGCCGCCGCATCAGCGGCCCGACGCGCTCGGACCCCAGACACCCTATCCGCCTCATCCGCCCCATCCGAACTATCCGCACCAGCAGCCCCCGCAGGGCTGGGGCCCGCATCCGGCCCCCGGCTACGGCCCCCATGCGCCGGCGCTGCGGCCGGGGATCATCCCGCTGCGCCCGCTCGGCCTCGGCGACATCCTCGACGGCACGATCAAGCTGATCAGGTCCAACCCCAAGGCCGTGCTCGGGCTGTCGGCCGTGGCCGCCCTGCTCGCCGCCGTGCCGCTGGCCATCGGCCAGGTGTTCGTGCTCAACTCCATGAGCGGCATGCTGTCCGACCCCAGCAGCGTGAGCACCGCCGAGAGCGAGCTCACCACCATCTACGGCGTCGCCGGGCAATACATCGGCTCGATCATCTCGTACGCCATCCAGTTCGTCGTGGTGACGCTGCTGACCGGCGTGCTGACCCGCATACTCGGCCGGGCCGTCTTCGGCGGCAACATCACCGCCGGCGAGGCGTGGCAGCTGGTCAAAGGCCGGGTGCCCGCGCTGTTCGGCGTGGTGGGACTGATGGCCGTCATCATGCTGGTGCCGCTGATCGTCTTCGTCGGGCTCATCGTGGCGCTCGCGGCCAACGCCTCCAGCTCCGACGCCGGCTGGATCGCCCTGGTGTCGATCCTGTTCGTCATCGTCTACCTCGCCTACTACCTGTACTTCAGGACCCGCTTCGCCCTCGCCTCCCCCGCCGTGGTGCTGGAGGGCAGGGGGCCGCTCGACGCCATGCGCCGCTCGTGGCACCTGGTCAGCGGCGACTTCTGGCGGTGCTTCGGCATCCTGCTGCTCACGTCCCTGCTCGTGGGCCTCGTGGCGAGCATCCTGACGGTGCCGTTCACGCTGGCCGGCACGATGTTCGGCATGTTCGGCGCCGGCTCGGCGGCCACCACCGTGGTCTCAGCGGTGCTGATCACGATCGGCGCCACGCTCGGGTCGATGTTCACCTACCCGTTCGAGGCCGGCGTCTCCGGCCTGCTGTACGCCGACCGGCGCATGCGCAGTGAGGCGTTCGACCTCGTGCTGCAGACGGCCGCGGTCGAGCAGCAACGCCAGGGCTGGGTGCACGCCTCGGCCGACGAGCTCTGGCACCCGTCCAACTCCGCCGGGTCGTGAACCCGGTCGACAGGGGGGAGGCCGCGGGCAGGGCCGCGCGGGAGCTCCTCGATCCCGCCTACGAGCACGAATCGCTGTTCGACCTGATCCACCGGCGGGTGACGCAGTTCCTCGGCGACCTCGTCGACGCGGTCGGCGGGGGCGGCTCGGCGGGCGGGATCATCGCCGCGGCGCTGATCGTGACGATCCTGCTCGGGGTGATGACGCTGATCACCTGGCGGCTGCGCAGGACCGCCCGGCGGCGGGCGCCCGGCACGAGCGGGCTGTTCGGCGGCCGGACGATGAACGCGGCCGACCACCGGCGGGAGGCCGAGAGGCTGGCCGCCGAGGGCGCGTGGACGGAGGCGGTCCAGGAGCGGCTGAGGGCCATCGCCCGCGACCTGGAGGAACGGGCGATCGTGGACGGCATGCCGGGGCGCACGGCCCACGAACTCGCCAACGAGGCGGCGTGGTCGCTGCCCGGCTTCGCCGGGGAACTGGCGACGGCCGCCCGGTCGTTCGACGACGTGACGTATGGCGGGGTCCTGGGGACGCGGGAGGCGTACGAGCGGATGGCGAGCCTCGACGACCGCCTGCGCCAGGCCCGCCCGGCCCCGCTCGCGACCGCCGTTGGGACGGGGGGCGGGGCGGGATGAGCATCTTCGCGCGTCCGGCCGACGCCGGAGCACCGCCTCCGCCCGGCTCCGCGGCCGCGCCGACGCCGCCGACCCCGCCGCCAGGAGCGAACGGCCGGGGCTCCTCCTCGACCTCCCCCACCGCCCGCTCCGTCTGGCGCTCCGGCCGCCTGATCGTGCTGCTGGGTGTGCTGGTCGTGCTCATCGCGGTGATCGGCGTCCTGCTCGGTCCCGGCCGCGGCGAGTCCCGTCCGCTCGACCCTGACGACACCTCACTCGCCGGGTCCAGGGCCCTGGCCGAGATCCTGCGCGATCGCGGCGTCACCATCGAGCGGGTCGAGTCGACGCAGGCGGCGGAGGAGAAGGCCGCCGCCGGTGACAAGCTGCTGGTCATCACCAACCTCGCGTGGTACGACGAGCACCGCCTGGCCAGGATCCCGGGTGACCGCCTCGTCGTCGGCCCCCTCGCGTTCATGGAGACCGTCGCGCCGGGACTGCGGACCGAGCCGGGCGACAACCGCGCGCGTTCCCGCGAGCCCGAATGCGGCCTGCCTGCGGCCGCGGCGGCCGGCAGCGTGCACATCGGCGGCCAGGCGATGCGCGGTCCCGCCGGCACGGTCGGCTGTTTCCCGGTCGAGGACGGGCATCTGCTCGTCCGCTTCCAGGGCGACGGTGGCGTCACCACCGTGGTCGGCGACGGGAGCTTCATGACCAACCAGCGCCTGGCCGAGGACGGCAACGCGGCGCTGGCGATCAACCTGTTCCAGACCGGGAAGAGCGTCCTGTGGCTGACGGCTCCGGCCCATCCGCCCGCCGTGGACCTGCCCGGCGAGGGCGGCAAGTCGATCTACGACCTGATGCCGGAGAGCATCCGCTGGGCCATCTACATGGCGATCATCGCCGTGGCCGTCGCCGCGTTCTGGCGGGGCAGGCGGCTCGGGCCCGTGGTGACGGAGAAGCTGCCCGTCGTGGTCAGGGCGGCCGAGACCGTCGAGGGCCGCGGCCGGCTCTACCGGGCCAGGCGGGCCAGGGGCCGGGCGGCCGCGTCGCTGCGGGCGGGCACGATCGACCGGCTCGCGCCCAGGCTCGGGCTCGGGTCGAACGCCGGGCAGCACGAGGTCGTCGCGGCCATCGCCGCCCGTACCGGACAGGACGCCCACCAGGTCGGCACCGCGCTCTACGGCCCGCCCCCGCCCGACGACGCGGGGCTCGTCGCGCTGGCCGGATATCTCGACCTCATCGAAAGGCAGTTGAGTGAACTCTGAGGATGCATACCGGGTGACGGCCTCGGGCGACTCGGCCAGGGAGGCGCTGGGCGCGCTGCGTGCCGAGGTGTCGAAGGCCGTGGTCGGCCAGGACGCGGTGGTGACGGGGCTGGTCATCGGGCTGCTGTGCGGAGGGCACGTGCTGCTCGAAGGTGTGCCCGGCGTGGCCAAGACGCTGATGGTGCGGACGCTCGCGGCGGCGCTGTCCCTGGACTTCAAGCGGGTGCAGTTCACGCCCGACCTGATGCCGGGTGACGTGACGGGGTCGCTGATCTACGACACGCGCACGGCGGAGTTCGAGTTCCGCGAGGGGCCGGTGTTCACGAACCTGCTGCTCGCCGACGAGATCAACCGCACCCCGCCGAAGACGCAGGCGGCGCTGCTGGAGGCGATGGAGGAGCGGCAGGTCAGCGTGGAGGGCGCGGCCAGGCTCCTGCCCGACCCGTTCATGGTGTGCGCGACGCAGAACCCGGTCGAGTACGAGGGCACCTACCAGCTGCCGGAGGCCCAGCTCGACCGTTTCCTGGTCAAGCTGACGGTGCCGCTGCCGCCGCGCGAGCAGGAGATCTCGGTGCTGGAGCGGCACGCGCTCGGCTTCGACCCGCGCGACCTGTCGGAGGTCAAGGCCGTGGCCACGGCCGCCGACCTGGCGGCGGGGCGGGAGGCGGTCGCGCAGGTTCGGGTGGCGCCCGAGGTGCTCGGCTACGTCGTGGACGTGGCCCGCGCGACCAGGAGCTCCCCTTCGCTGCAGCTCGGCGTCTCGCCGCGCGGCGCCACGGCACTGCTGGCCGCGGCGCGGGCGTGGGCGTGGCTGTCCGGGCGGCCGTACGTGACGCCTGACGACGTGAAGGCGCTGGCCAGGCCGGCGCTGCGGCACCGGGTGCAGTTGCGGCCCGAGGCCGAGCTGGAGGGGGCGACCGCCGACGGCCTGCTCGACGGCATTCTCGCCTCGGTCCCGGTCCCGCGCTGATGCCCGCGAACGAGCTGACGGCATCGGCGGTGCTGATGCCCGCGAGTGAGCTGACCGAGCGGGCGAGCCGACAGGGCGGGTGGGGCCGATGGCGCTGACCGGACGTACCGGGCTGATCGCGCTGGCCGGGATCGTCGTGGTGCTGTTCGCGCCGCGTCCCGGTGCCGCGCTGGCCGGAGTGTGCCTGCTGCTGGCCTCGGGGATCGTGGTCGATCTGACGTTCGCCGGGGCCGTGCGCCCGCTGCGGCTGCACCGCTCAGGCGAGACCCTGGTCAGGCTGGGCGGGCAGGCGACGGTGGAGCTGGTGGTCGAGAACCCGGGCAAGCGGCGCGTACGCGGCCTGCTCAGGGACGCCTGGCCGCCGTCGGCGGGCGCCGCGCCACGCGAGGCCGAGCTGGACGTGCTGAGCGGCGAGCGCCGCAGGATCGTCGTGACGCTCACCCCCACCAGGCGCGGGGACCGCTCGTCCGTGGCGGTGACGGTGCGCTCCGTCGGGCCGCTGGGCCTGGCCGCGCGCCAGGGCAGCCACCGGGCCCCGTGGACCGTACGGGTGCTGCCGCCGTTCCTGTCGCGCAAGCACCTGCCGTCCAGACTGGCCAGGCTGCGTGAGCTCGACGGGCAGCATCCGGCGCTGGTGCGCGGGCAGGGCACCGAGTTCGACTCGCTGCGCGAGTACGTCGTGGGCGATGACGTGCGCTCGATCGACTGGCGGGCCACCGCGCGCCGCCACGACGTCGTCGTCCGCACCTGGCGTCCCGAACGCGACCGCCGCGTGCTGATCGTGCTCGACACCGGCCGCACCTCGGCGGGCCGGGTGGGCGACGCGCCCGTCCCCATGGCGGGGGCGGAGGCGAACACCGGCCTGCTCGCACCCCCCGATTCCCGGCCCGCGCCCGGCTGGCCGCGCCTGGACTGGTCGATGGACGCGGCGCTGCTGCTGGCCGCGCTGGCGGCCAGGGCCGGCGACCAGGTCGACTTCCTCGCCTACGACCGCGCCGTGCGCGCCTGGGTGAGCGGCGCGTCACGCACCGAGCTGCTGTCGATGCTGGTCAACGCGATGGCGCCGATCGAGGCGGAGCTGATCGAGGCCGACGCGCAGGGCATGGTGGCGGCCATCCTGTCGCGGGCCAAGCGGCGCTGCCTGGTCGTGCTGCTCACCGACCTCAACTCGGCGGCCATGGACGAGGGGCTCATGCCGGTGCTGGCGCAGCTGTCCGCGCGGCACCTGGTGCTGGTGGCCGGCGTGTCCGATCCGCGGGTGGCGGCCATGGCGGGCCGCAGGGGGTCGGTCGAGGAGGTGTACGACGCGGCGGCGGCCGAGCAGGCCCAGCTCGGACGCAGGCGGATCACGGCCAGGCTGCGGCGGCACGGCGTGGAGGTCGTGGACGCGCCGCCGGAGGAGATCGCGCCGGCGCGGGCGGACGCCTATCTGGCGCTGAAGGCGGCCGGCCGCCTCTGAGCCGGCCCTATCCGGCCGATGGGGCGACGTCGGGGGCGCGTTCGATGTCGCCGGTCTCGTTCTGCCGCAGCGCTCGCCGCCCGAAGACGATCACGTACGTGAGGAAGACCGCCTCGGCGAGCACCCCGATGCCCACGCGCGCCCACGTGGGCAGCCCCGAGGGGGTCACGAACGCCTCGATCAGCCCCGACACGAACAGCACCACCACCAGCCCCAGCGCCACGCTCATCACCGCCCTGCCGTTCTCCGCCAGCGCCTCGACCCGCCTGCGCGGCCCGGGGTCGACGACCGTCCAGCCGAGGCGCAGGCCCACGGCGGCGGCCAGGAAGACGGCGGTCAGCTCAAGAAGCCCGTGCGGCAGGATCAGGCCGAAGAAGATGTCCAGCTTGTCCCTGGAGGCCATCAGCCCGCCGGAGACGGCGACGTTCGCGGCGTTGGAGTAGAGCGCGAACGGGATCGGCAACCCGAGCACCACCGAGTACATGATCATCTGGGCCGAGACCCAGGCGTTGTTGATCCAGACGCGGTTGGCGAAGGAGGCGGCCGGGTGCTCGGAGTAGTAGTCGGCGAAGTCCTCGTTGACCAGCTGGGTGATCTCGTCGGGGCTGGCGATCGTCGCCTGGACGTCGGGGTTGGCCGCCACCCACGCGCCCATCGCGAACGAGACCGCGAGGAAGGCCAGCGCGCTGGCCAGCCACCACCACCGCGCCCGGTAGGCCACCACGGGGAACGACACGGTGAAGAAGCGCACCAGCTCCCGCCAGGCCGGGGTGTGGGCCCCGGTGACCGCGGACCTGGCCCTGGCCACCAGCGCGGACAGCCGGGCGACCACCATCGGGTCCTCGGCGGCGGAGCGGACGATGGACAGGTGCGTGGACACCCGCTGGTAGAGCTCGACCAGTTCGTCCACCTCGTCGCCGGTCAGCGAGGAGCGGTTCTTGACCAGGTGGTCGAGCCGATCCCACACGGGGCGGTGTGCTGTGACGAACGCATCGATGTCCACCCGAACATTCTGGCCGCTCAATCACCGGGGCAGAGCCGTTAGGCTCCACATATGTCAGAGGTTGTGACCGGCGACGCGGTCGTCGTCGAGGTGCGGGTGGCCCAGATGCCCTCCCGCGCGCTGGCGATCATCATCGATCTGGCCACGCAGTTCGTCATCCTGGTCGCGATCAACGCGATCTTAGGCGCGTTCGCGGGGGTCACCGACTTCGCCATGTACGCCGCCGTCATGATCCTGCTGACGGTGCTGGTCCTGGTCGGCTATCCGGTGATCTTCGAGACCCTGTCCAGGGGACGCAGCCTCGGCAAGCTGGCGCTCGGGCTGCGGGTGGTCGGCGACGACGGCAGCCCCGTGCGCTTCCGTCAGGCGCTGTTCCGCGGGCTGGCCGGGATGCTGGAGTTCTGGCTGCTGGCCGGGGCGCCGGCGCTGATCGCGTCGCTGGTCTCACAGCGGGGCAAGCGGCTCGGCGACGTGTTCGCCGGCACCATCGTGATCTCCGACCGGGCGCCGCGCGAGTCGGGCCAGGTCATCGCGATGCCGCCGGCGCTGGCCCACTGGGCCACCTCGCTGGAGCTCTCCCAACTGCCGGACGACGCCGCGCAGGCCGCCAGGCAATACCTGGCGCGATGGCACCAGCTGTCGCCGCAGGTCCAGCACGAGATGGGGGTGCGGATCGCGACCCAGGTGGCGGCGTTCGTCTCGCCGTCCGCGCCGGCCGGGGTGCCGCCGCACGCGTACCTGAGCGCCGTGCTCGCCGAGCGGCGGCGCAGGGAGCAGGTGCGCTTCGCACAGCGGATGGGCACCGCCCCGCCGCCCCAGAGCCCTCCTCCAGGACCGTACGCGCCTTCCGCGCCGTACGGGCCAGGGCCGTACGCGCCGCCCTCCGGGCCGTACGGGCTTCAGGCGCCTTCGCCGCAGGGGCCGCCCGCCGGCTATCCCCCGCCGCGGCCGGCGTCGCCCGCACCCGCACCGGAGCCGCCGAGGGCGACTCCGGGCGGGTTCGCACCGCCTCAGTGAGCGCGGTCAGAGGGCGGACGAGCCGTCACCTCACCAGCCGCCGTGACCTCCGCCGTGGCCACCGCCGGGGAACGACTCCTGCGTCTGGACGTTCAACCTGTCGGTACGAACGTGCCTGGCGCCGTCGGTGAGCCGGTCGTCGATCTTGATGACGTCGAGCCCCTCGTTGAAGTCGGCGCCGTAGATGTAACCGTTGTAGTAGTAGGCGGACCAGATGCCGCCGCCGCTGCCGTCCGAGCGGGGACCGCGCTCGAAGTAGCCGATCTCCCTCGGCCGCGAGGCGTCGGTGAAGTCCCAGATCGACAGCCCGCCCATGTACCAGGCCTGAACCATGATGTCGCGGCCCTTGACCGGGATCAGGGAGCCGTTGTGCGCGACACAGTTCTCGCTGTCGGCCTGGTACCTCGGGATCTTGAAGTAGCTCTTGAACACGAGCTTGCCGCGGACGATCTCGTAGATCGCGTCCGCGCCGCGGTTCGGCCCCGTCGCCTCGTTGCAGGTGGCCGCTCCGCCGCCGCCGAGCTCGTCGGTGAAGACGACCTTCCTGGCGTCGTTCGTGAACGTGGCCGAGTGCCAGAACGCGAAGTTCGGGTCCGTGGTCCTGGCCGTGACCCTCGGGTTCAGCCGGTCGCGGATGTCGAACAGCACGCCGTCACCCATGCACGCGCCCGCCGCGATGTCCTTCTCGGCGTAGACGGTGATGTCGTGGCAGCCGGTGGTCGGCACCAGCAGGCCCGGCTGGGTCTCGTTGCCGCCGTCGGGGAAGACGACCGGGGTGGAGGCCACCGCGGCCTCGGTCGGGTTCCGCAGCGGCACCTTGATGATCGAGATCTTGTCGTGCGGCGGCTGGCAGTCGGGGAAGTCCGCCTGCGGCAGGTACGACGAGACGTAGAGGTAGACGTTCTTGTTCTTGTCGCGGCCCTTGCCCGGCACCAGGGTCAGGGTGTGGGAGCCGCAGTTGGTCTCGACGGACTTGATGTAGCGCGGGTTCGCCTTGTCGGAGACGTCGAAGATGCGGACGCCCTCCCACGATTCCTTGATCGTGGCGCTCTGCCCGGTGCTGCTGCACGAGTCGTTGTTGCGCGAGGAGTCGACGGCGGTGAACAGCAGGTTGCCGTAGACGCTGACGTCCATCTGGGAGCCGGGGCAGACGACCGAGCTGACGGCCTTGGCCCGCTTGGGGTTCCTGATGTCGTAGATCGAGAAGCCGCCGTAGTTGCCGACGTAGGCGTAGTCGCCCTGGAAGGCGATGTCGGTGTTGATGGTGGCGGCGATCGGGGCCGGCTTGGGGATGTTCAGCACGTGGGTCACGTTCGGGCTGGTGACCACGGCGTCAGGGGGCGGGATGTCGGCGGCCGACGCGGGCATGCCCGCCAGCGCTAACGCTGTGGCCGCCGCCGCCACGACGATGGAGCGGCGCAATGGGAACACTCGGGAGCCTCCTTGATCACATAACTCGGGAACTGCGGAACTCGCGATGGCGGGTCGGGAAAAGCCTGAGCGGCGGGGGCTCCTTGCCGGCGCCCCCGCCACCGAGGCCTGTCAGTGGTGGCCGTGGCCCCGTTCGGGGTACGACTCCTGCGTCTGAGCGTTCAGCGAGCGCATCTTGACGCCGTTGGCCTTGTTCGTACGCCAGTCGTTGAGCTTCAGCACATCGAGGCCGAGGTTGAAGTCGGAGCCGTAGATGTAGCCGTTGTAGTAGTAGGCGGACCAGAAGCCGCCGCTGAGGGCCGGCGCGGTGTTGTCGGGGCCGCGCTCGAAGTAGGCGATCTCCTGCGGGTGCGTGGAGTCGGTGAAGTCGACCACCGAGATGCCGCCCTGGTACCACGCCTGCACCATGATGTCGCGGCCCTTGACCGGGATCAGCGAGCCGTTGTGGGCCACGCAGTTCTCGGTGTCGGCCTGGTGCCGCGGGATCTTGAAGTAGCCCTTGAACACGAACTGCCCGTTGACCAGGTCGTAGTAGGCGTTCGCGCCCTTGACGGACCCGATGGCCTCGTTGCAGGTGGCCCTGGTGCCGCCGCCGAGCTCGTCGGTGAAGATGACCTTCGTGCCTTCGTTGTTGAACGTCGCCGAGTGCCAGAAGGCGAAGTTCGTCTCGTCGCGCACGGTGGCGGTGACCCTGGGCCGCTCCGGGTCGCGGATGTCGAGCAGCACGCCCTCACCCATGCAGGCGCCCGCGGCGATGCCCTTCTCCGGGTAGGCCGTGATGTCGTGGCAGCCCGTGGTGGCCGACTTGCCGTCGGGGTACTGGCCCGGCACGCCGGGGAAGCCGCCGTCGGGGAAGAGGTTCGGCGTGGCGATGACCGAGGCCGCCGCCGGGTTGCGCAGCGGGACCTTCACGATCGTGATGAGGTCGTGCGGCGGCTGGCAGTCCGGGTACGTGGCGCTCGGGCTGTAGGAGGAGATGTAGATGTAGACGTTCTGCCGCCTGCGGTCGGGCACGAGCGTGTGCGTGTGCGAGCCGCAGTTCGTCTCGACCGCCTTGACGTACGTCGGGTTGGCCTTGTTCGAGACGTCGAAGATGCGGATGCCCTCCCACGATTCCTTGATCGTGGCGCTCTGCCCGGTGCTGCTGCACGAGTCGTTGTTGCGCGAGGAGTCGACGGACCCGAACAGCAGGTTGCCGTACACCGACACGTCCATCTGGCCGCCGGGGCAGATCACCGAGCTGACCAGGGACGTTCGCTTGGGGTTCCTGATGTCGTAGATCGAGAAGCCGTAGTAGTTGCCCACGTAGGCGTAGTCGCCCTGGAAGGCCATGTCCGTGTGGATGTCGGCCAGGGCCTCGGGCTTGGGCACATTGGTGACATGCTTGATGTTGGGGCTCATGACGATCTCGCCGGGAGCCGGGATGTCCGCAGCCTGCGCCGGCGCGATGACGCCGGACATCGCGGCGAGCGCCGCGAGCAGGATGAGAGCCCTGCGGGGGGTGAACACGCGGGAACCTCCGATAAAGGGGGCATAAATCTAGGTAATCCTCACCTTTCTTCGCTTCCGTGACCAGCGTCCAACGTGTCAATTTTTGTCACGGTTCGCCCTCTTTTCTTCGGAGCCTTTATCACCTAGAGTGCGCATTCTGAACCGAGTCAGTCAGGAGGTTGGGTGCGCGCTGCGCTCATCGTGTTCGCGAGCCTGCTCGTCGTCCTCACCGGCTGCACCTCCAGTACGGCGCCCCAGGCTCCACAGGCCGGCTCGACCGCCCCTGTGATCGCGCCGGGCCGTCCGGGCGAGCAGGCCAGAACGCTCTCCCCCAGCGAGGCCGCCACCGCCGTACCCTCCGAGACGCCCAACGCGGCGGACATCACGTACGTCCAGGACATGATCGTGCACCACCGGCAGGCCATGGACATGGCCCTGCTGGCCCCCAGCCGCGCCGAGTCCGCGAAGCTCAAGAGCCTGGCCGACCGCATCAAGGCCGCGCAGGGCCCGGAGATCCAGTTCATGACCTCGTGGCTGCGGGAGCAGGAGCAGAAGGTGCCCGAGCATCACGCGGCGCACGAGGGCATGCCGGGGATGGCCACGCCGGAGCAGATGGAGGCGCTCAAGGCGGCCACGGGCAAGGACTTCGACCGGATGTTCCTGCAGCTCATGATCAACCACCACCTCGGGGCGATCAAGATGTCCGAGCAGGTGCTGGGCGGCGGGAAGCACATCCGGATCGAGGAGCTGGCGAGCGACGTCAGCGTCACCCAGGCGGCGGAGATCCGCCGCATGCAGGAGCTGCAGCGGGCGCTGTGAAACCCGGAGCCTACAACGTTTCCGCAGGTCATGGCGGTGGGTCGTCCGTCACCTGAGAGCCACGGCAATGCATCACTCTGAGTAGTTATATCGTCGCTGTGCGTGTACGAGAGTGTGGGGCGTCAGCATCGAACCGCCCTCCCGAGGAGGCATCTTGCCGTCCCTGAGCACCGCACTCGCCCGCGCCCTGACCGTCACGGCCGCCACCGTGGCTCTCGCCGGCGTCACCGCCCTGCCCGGCGCGCCGCCCGCCGCCGCCGCGCCGCTGCCGCCGGGCGTGGTCCAGCTCGGCGACGGCGAGCCGTGCCCGCCCGCCACGCTGTGCCTCTACCGCGACTACGGCTTCTCCGGCCCCGCGTACGGCATCGGCGCCGGCTACGCCATCGACCTGCGCTGGCTGCCCATGCCCGGGCACGGCGGCCCCACCGCCGCCGACAACGTCTCGTCCTGGGTGAACCGCACGGCAGGCGTCGCCCTGCTGATCGACGAGCAGGGCGGCCGCACCCGCCCGCTGTTCCCCGGCCAGCACCTGGAGGAGCCGGTCCCGCTGAACGACACCGTCGACCGGGTCGTCTGGTAGGACCGGGCGAGGTGTCCGCGGCAGCCCCCTGCCGCGGACACCTCGTTCACGTTCAGCCGGTTTTGGCCTGCGCTCGCGTTCAGGAGCCGACGCGCCAGGAGTGCAGATAGTCCTCCTGCTCGGGGTTGAGCACGTCGATGCCGATGCCGGCCGCGGCCAGCTTGAGCCTGGCCACCTCGTGGTCGATCTCCTCCGGCACGTCGTACACCCCCGGCGCGAGCCCGGCCCGCTCGCCGGCCAGCCAGGCCACGGCCAGGGCCTGGGCGGAGAACGACATGTCCATGACGGCCGCCGGATGCCCCTCGGCCGCGGTGAGGTTGACCAGGCGGCCCTCGGCCAGCAGCAGGAGGCGGCGGCCGTCGGGCATGACGTATTCGTCGGTGTTGGGGCGCACGCCCCGGTGCACCTCGGAGGCCAGCTCGTCCAGCGCCCGCACGTCGATCTCCACGTCGAAGTGTCCCGCGTTGGCCAGGATCGCGCCGTCCTTCATCGCCGCCAGGTGTTCGGCCCTGATCACGTCGCGGTTGCCCGTCACGGTGACGAACAGGTCGCCGATCAGCGCGGCCTGCGCCATCGGCCGCACCTCGTAGCCTTGCAGGGTGGCGTCGAGCGCCTTGACCGCGTCGATCTCGGTCACGATCACCCGGGCGCCGAAGCCCTTCGCCCGCTCGGCCACCCCGCGCCCGCAGAAGCCGAACCCGGCCACCACCACGGTCCGGCCCGCCAGCATGGTGTTGGTGGCCCGCATGATGCCGTCCAGCGTGGACTGACCGGTGCCGTAGCGGTTGTCGAACATGCGCTTGGTGCGGGTGTCGTTGACGGCCACCACGGGGAAGCGCAGCGCGTCCTCGGCGGCCATCTGCCGCAGCCGGATGATCCCGGTCGTGGTCTCCTCGCAGCCGCCGCTCACGCCTTCGAGCAGGTCGGTGCGCTCGGTGTGCAGGATGTTGACCAAGTCGCACCCGTCGTCGAGCACGAGATCGGGCGCGAGGTCGAGCGCCTGGTGGATGTGCCGGTAGTAGGCCGCCCGATCCACCCCGGCCCGCGCGTGCACCGCGATCCCGTAGCTCCGCAACGCCTCGGCGACGTCGTCCTGCGTGGACAGCGGGTTCGACGCGGCCAGCGCGATCTGCGCGCCTCCCGCCTTCAGTGCCCCCATCAGCACGGCGGTCTCGGCCGTGACATGCAGGCAGGCCGCGATCTTCAGCCCGTCGAGCGGCCGTTCGAGCGCGAACCGCTCACCGATCGCCGTGAGCACCGGCATCGAACGAGCGGCCCAGGAGATCTGCCGCTCCCCACTTGCACTGAGATCCATGACCAGCCTTCACGAGGGACATGGAAAACGGAGAGCTCCGGGAGAGACGACTCTCCCGGAGCCTGCGTTTTCCCCGGGACCGAGAGCCGTCGGGTCAGTACCGGTAGTGGTCGGACTTGTAGGGGCCCTCGACGTGGACGCCGATGTAGGAGGCCTGCTCCTTGGTCAGCTCGGTGAGCTTCACGCCCAGGGCGTCAAGGTGCAGGCGGGCCACCTTCTCGTCCAGGTGCTTGGGCAGCGTGTAGACGCCGAGCGGGTATTCGGCCGTCTTCGTGAACAGCTCGATCTGGGCGATCACCTGGTTGGTGAACGAGTTGGACATGACGAAGCTGGGGTGGCCCGTCGCGCAGCCCAGGTTCATCAGGCGGCCCTCGGCCAGCACGATGATCGAGTGGCCGTCGGCGAAGACCCACTCGTCGACCTGCGGCTTGATCGTGTTCCTGACGATGCCGGGCAGCTTGGCCAGGCCGGCCATGTCGATCTCGTTGTCGAAGTGGCCGATGTTGGAGACGATCGCCTGGTGCTTCATCTGCGCCATGTGCGCGGCGGTGATGATGTTGAAGTTGCCGGTGGCGGTGACGAAGATGTCGGCGATGCCGACGACCTCCTCCAGCGTGGTCACCTGGAAGCCGTCCATGGCCGCCTGGAGCGCGCAGATCGGGTCGATCTCCGTGACGATGACGCGGGCGCCCTGGCCGCGCAGCGCGTCGGCGCAGCCCTTGCCGACGTCGCCGTAGCCGCAGACCACGGCCACCTTGCCGCCGATCAGCACGTCGGTGGCGCGGTTGAGGCCGTCGATGACGGAGTGGCGGCAGCCGTACTTGTTGTCGAACTTCGACTTGGTGACCGAGTCGTTGACGTTGATCGCCGGGAAGAGGAGCTGGCCGTTCTTGTGCATCTCGTAGAGACGGTGCACGCCGGTCGTGGTCTCCTCGGTGACGCCCTTGATGCTCTCGGCGATCCTGGTCCACCGCTTGTCGGCGCCGACCGTGCGGGTGAGCAGGTCGATGATGACGTGCCACTCCTCCGGGTCGTCGGCGGTGGCGGGCGGCACGGCGCCGGCCTTCTCGTACTCGGCGCCCTTGTGCACCAGCAGCGTGGCGTCGCCGCCGTCGTCGAGGATCATGTTGGGGGCGTCGCCGTCAGGCCAGGTCAGCGCCTGCTCGGTGCACCACCAGTACTCCTCCAGCGTCTCGCCCTTCCAGGCGAAGACGGGCACGCCCTTCGGGTCGTCGACGGTGCCGTCGGGGCCGACGACGACGGCGGCGGCGGCGTGGTCCTGGGTGGAGAAGATGTTGCAGCTCACCCAGCGCACCTCGGCGCCGAGCGCCACCAGCGTCTCGATGAGGACGGCGGTCTGGATGGTCATGTGCAGGGAGCCCATGATCTTCGCGCCGCGGAGGGGCTGGGAGGCCGCGTATTCCTTGCGGACCGCCATGAGGCCGGGCATCTCGTGCTCGGCGAGCCGGATCTCCTTGCGGCCGAAGTCGGCAAGTGAAAGGTCGGCGACCTTGAAGTCCATCGGGTTTCCCCTCGCGTCACTGATGTTGTCGCCGACGAGTTTAGGCGGCCCTCGTACGCGGTCGCACCCCAGGCGGGCAGAATCTGACGTAAGAATGTAAGAATGCGCATCACGGAAGCGGCCAAGCGACTCGGCATGTCCCCCCGAATGCTCCGATACCGGGAGGCTCTCGGCCTGTTGCCGCCGGTGCGGGAGCAGGGGGCCCATCGCCGGTTCGGGCCCGACGAGCTGTCCGCCGTGGCCCAGGGAGTGGAGCTGGAGAAGCGGTTCGACGTCTCGCCGGCCGAGCTGGCGTTCGCGCTGCGGGTGCTGAGCGACCCGGCGGTGGCGGCGGCCGTACGCGACCTGGGGGTGCGCATCGGGCGCATCCAGGTGCCGCGCAGGGCGCTGGACTTCGAGAAGGAGAAGGCCCTGCGCCTGCTCCGCCACCGGTGAGCAGGCCGCGAGGCACCGGACGGAGAGGCCCGCCCGGAGCCTCGGCCCGATCAGGCCGAGGCTCGGATGAGATCAGGCGGAGGCTCTGATGGGGTCAGGCCGAGGCTTCAGATGGGGTCAGGCGGAGGTGGGGGCATTGGCGGAGCTCTGGCGGTCCAGGTCGGGCTCCAGGTAGATCACGCGGGCGATCGGCACGGCGTCCCTGATGCGGCGCTCCGCCTCGTCGATGCCGTGGGCGACCTCCGCCGCCGTGTCGTTGTGCTCGACCGCGATCTTCGCCGCCACCAGCAGCTCCTCGGGCCCCAGGTGCAGCGTGCGCATGTGGATGACCCGCGCCACCTCGGGCGCGCCCTCCAGTGCGGTGCGGATGCGGGTCTCCATCTCCGGCGCGGCGCCCTCGCCGACGAGCAGCGACTTCATCTCGACGGCCAGCACGATCGCGATCACGGCCAGCAGCACGCCGATCATCAGGGTGCCGACGCCGTCCCAGCGCCCGTCGCCGGTGATGACCGCCATCGCCACGCCGAACAGGGCGAAGACCAGGCCGAGCAGCGCGCCCAGGTCTTCGAGCACGATGACGGGCAGTTCGGGCGACTTGGAGCGGCGGATGAAGGAGACCCAGGACTGCTTGCCGCGCACGGCGTTCGATTCCTTGATCGCCGTACGGAACGAGAACGCCTCGGCGATGATCGCGAAGATCAGCACGCCGAACGCCCAGAGCGGCGCGTCCACCGGATGCGGATCGGAGAGCTTGTGCACGCCCTCGTAAATCGAGAACGCGGCGCCGATCGTGAACAGCACGACGGCCACCACGAAGGCGTAGAAGTAACGCTCGCGCCCGTATCCGAACGGATGCTCCCTGGTGCTGGCCCTGGCCGCTCTCTTACCGCCGACCAGCAGCAACACCTGGTTGCCCGAGTCGGCGACCGAGTGGATGCCCTCCGCCAGCATCGAGGACGATCCGGTGAAGAACGCGGCCACGAACTTGGCCACGGCGATGGCCAAGTTCGCGGACAACGCCGCAATGATCGCTTTCGTTCCGCCGCTCGCGCTCACCGATCTGCTCCACTCATAAAGATCAACTGCAAAGGCCTGATAGGGGATCCTATTGCGAAATTCGGGCCTTGAGTTCAGTGATCGCCGACACAGAGGTGGGATCGATGGCATAACCCAGTGCCAGATAGGTGCTGGCGTAATCGCCGAGCCCGATGAGCGTGGCCATCCGCTCCAGCGGGTGCACGCCCTCGGCCACGAGCTCGGTGACCGGCACCCCGCGCTCGCGCGCCAGCCTGAGCGACGCCTCGCGCCGCCGCGTCACCTGGGGATGCTCCTCGACGTCGCGCAGGATCACCAGCCGCAGCGTGCGGCCGGAGACGTCGGCGAAGATGTCGCGCTCGGCCACCGGCCCGTCGAGAGCCGCGACCTGGAGGTGGCCGGCCTCGGGCAGCTCGCCGTGCATCGCGGGATATTTCGCGTTCGCGTTGAGCTGGCCGGCCAGCCGGTGCGCCGCGACGGCCGCGGACGGCGACGAGCCCCAGATCATCGGTACGGACTCGGCCAGGTCCATCGCCAGCGACTTGCCCGGGTTGATGAACGACTCGCTGGCCGGCCGGCACCGGTTCGCCATGTCCTCAAGCGCCGCGGCCACCCGTTCGAACAGCTCGGGCTCCGCCGTCACCAGCCGCAGCTCGGCGGCGGCCACGATCAGCGGCACGGCCAGCAGCCACAGGTTGGCCCTGGACTGGCCGCTGACCGGCACCGGGACGTAGACGGCCGACGCCTGGGTGGCGATGGCCTCAAGCGGAGAGCCCGGAGCGCCCACGCCGAGCAGCGTGCAGCCGCGCCGCACGGCCTGGGTGGCGACGGACAGCGTCTCCTCGGTGTCGCCCGAGCCGGAGACGGCGATGACCAGGTCGGTCGCGCCCACCCAGCCGGGGAGCTGGTAGGAGCGCAGGGTCACGATCGGCAGCGGGGCGCCGTTGCCCGCCACCGCCGCCAGCATGTCGCCGGCGATGCCGGAGCCGCCCATGCCCGCGACCACGATGGCGCGGGGGCGCCCCTGGCCGGCCAGGCGGTCGACGCGGGCCTCGACGGCGCTGCGATAGCCGGTGCGTACGTGGGCCGCCGCGCCGGCCACCGCCGGCAGCATGCCCGAGGGATCGCCCTCGCTGAGATGACGCTGGTCGTCGAGCCGCTCCGGCTCCCAGGTCACGGCTTCCTGGCCTCGTCGACGAGCAGAACCGGGATGTCATCCCTGACCGGGTAGATCAGCCCGCATCCGGTGCAGGCCAGCTCTTCCGCCTCGGTCTCGGCACGCAGCGGCGCCTTGCACGCCGGGCAGGCCAGGATCTCCAGCAGCCAGTCGTCGATCTTCACTCTGACACCTTTCCCACAATGGCGAGGACCTCGTCCCTGATCGCCGTCATCTTCGTCTCGTCGGCCGCCTCGGCGTTGAGCCTGAGCAGCGGCTCGGTGTTGGAGGCGCGCAGGTTGAACCACCAGCCGGAGCCGGTCACGGTCAGCCCGTCGAGCTCGTCGAACTCCCCGCGCCCCGCGAACTCCTCGCGCACCCGCCTCAGCGCCTCCGCCTGGTCGGAAACCGCGCTGTTGACCTCGCCCGAGGCGTGGTAGCGCGAGTAGGCCCCGACCACCTCCGACAGCGGGCTGTCCTGCTCGCCCACCGCGGCCAGCACGTGCATCGCGGCCAGCAGGCCGGAGTCGGCGTACCAGAAATCCCTGAAGTAGTAGTGGGCGGAGTGCTCGCCGCCGAAGACGGCGCCGGTGCGCGCCATCTCGGCCTTGATGAACGAGTGTCCGACCCGCGTGCGCACCGGGACGCCGCCGTGCTCGCGCACGATCTCCGGCACGCCGAGCGACGTGATCAGATTGTGAATGATCGTCGCCCCGGGATGCTTGGCCAGCTCGCGCGCCGCCACCAGCGCGGTGATCGCCGAGGGCGAGACCGACTCGCCGCGCTCGTCGATCACCCAGCACCGATCGGCGTCGCCGTCGAAGGCCAGCCCCAGGTCGGCGCCCTGCTCGACCACCGCGCGCTGCAGATCCACCAGGTTCTGCGGCTCCAGCGGATTGGCCTCGTGGTTGGGGAAGCTCCCGTCGAGCTCGAAGTAGAGCGGGGTCAGCTCGATCGGCAGCCCGCCGAACACCGCCGGCACCGTGTGCCCGCCCATGCCGTTGCCCGCGTCGACGACGACCTTCAGCGGCCTGATGCCGCGCAGGTCGACCAGCGCGCGCAGATGATCGGCGTAGCCCGCCAGCAGGTCTTTGCCGATCACCGAGCCGCCCGGCGCGAACGTGGCCCCGACCAGCTCGGCCGCCCGGTCGCGGATCTCGGTCAGGCCCGAGTCGCCGCCGATCGGCACCGCGCCCGACCGGCACATCTTCATGCCGTTGTAGCGGGCCGGGTTGTGGCTGGCGGTGAACATCACGCCGGGCAGCCCGAGGCTGCCGCTGGCGTAGTAGAGCAGGTCGGTCGAGCCCAGCCCGGCGTGCACGACGTCGGCGCCGCGCGAACGGGCGCCGCGGATGAACGCCTCGGCCAGCGGGGGTGACGACTCGCGCATGTCGTGCGCGACCACGACCGATCCGGCACCCGTCACCTCGACGAACGCCGCGCCCACGGCCTCGGCGGCCGGCTCGTCCAGCTCGTCGGGCACCACTCCGCGAACGTCGTACGCTTTGAAGATCTTGGCGAGGTCGCCCACTCTCCAGCTCCGCCCTAGGTCGGTTCCGCCTTACACAGGGAGCCTACCGGTCACGGTGCTGCTGGGCCGATCTCAGAACGCGCAGGTGCCCGCGACGGCCGACCTCGACGCCCTGACCGACCGGCTCACCGCCGCCTGACGGCGTCGGCCGCGCGGCCTCCCTGACCGCGTTGGCCAGCGCTTCGAGGTCGTCGGAACTGGGCGAGGCGCCGTCCGTCGGCAGCCGTACCACCTCCCAGCCGCGGGGAGCGGTCAGCCGCTCGGCATGTTCGGCGCACAGGTCATAACAATGTGGCTCCGCGTACGTCGCCAGGGGGCCCAGAACAGCGGTCGAGTCGGCGTACACGTACGTGAGCGTGAAGACGGCAGGCTGGCTGCAGGCGGTGCGGGAACAGCGGCGGACGGGGCTCACGGAGGGACCGTATCTGGTAAGAGTGCGAGGCGCCACTACCTGAGCGCTCTTAACGAGCGTGTCGCCACAATTCGGACACCTGTCGCAGGTTTTCCACCCACATGCCCCGAAGAAAACGCCCCTTCCCCCGCACTTCCCTCCCCGGCTTCCCCACCTGCCCTCATGGCCAACCTCTCCTGCCTCCCCTTCCTTGGCCAAGAACCCGCATCGGAGCCGCCCGGGCGCAACCCGTACGTGCTCCCGGTGCGCGGGGGACGCGCCCCGTACACTGGCTGACGTGACTCAGAAGCGCGGGCCCAGACGGCGCGATCGCCATGGTCGCGGCCTGCGCGGCCCGCTCGCTCCCTCCCATGTCCCCATCGCGAAGTCGCGCAGCGAGCGCTTCGACGACCTGGTGCTCGACGCGGTCGACCGGCTCAGGCCGCGCTGGGAGAAACAGCTCGCGGCGGTGGAGTTCGCGGTGGAGGAGGTGCCGCCGCTGAGCGAGCTGGGCGACGGGCCCCGGCTCGGCTCCGACCCGATCCCGTTCGGCCGGGCCGACGCCGCGGCCGGGCAGTCGCCCGCGTCCGTCGTGATCTACCGGCGGCCGCTGGAGGCCAGGGCGCGCGATCGGGACACGCTGGGGGCGATGGTCCACGACACGGTGGTGGAACAGGTCGCCACGCTGCTGGGCCTGGCCCCCGAGACGGTCGACCCGGGCTACGACGACCGCCGCTGAGCGACCCCGTCCGGGGCCGGCGTTCAGGGAGGTGCCCGAGAGGTCGGCGCTCAAGGGGCCGCAGCGCCGAGCGGCCCGACGAGGGTCGGCGCTCAGGACAGCAGCACGCGGGGCCTGTCCCGCCAGAGTCCTGGTGCTCAGGGGAGCACCACGCGGGGGGTGTCCGTCAGCGGTCGGAGCATCGTCCACATCCGTGCGGGAGCCAGCGGCTGCGCCGTCAGCAGGACGCCCGACTTCAGGCGTTCGCGCACCACCCGCCCGCCGTAGACCTCCCCCGACACCGGCGTGACCACGACCGCGAAGTCCCCCTTGGCCTTGAGCTTCACCGCCCGCGTCCGTCCCGCCGCCATCTTCACGTCGAACGGTTCCTGCTCCGCTCCCTCCCCCTGCACCACCTGGACCCGCACCGAGCCGGGGCCGCCGACGGCGGTGAGGAGGAGTTCGGCGCCGGCGCCGTTGCGGGCGACGGCGCTGCCCAGCTCCAGGGACGGCGTCCCCGCCGTGAAGGCGACGTCAGAACGCGCGCCCGTGCCGGTGATCACCAGCCCGGCCACGATCGGCGCGGACGAGGTCAGGACGAGGGCGGACGCGGTGCCGGCGATGCCGGTGGTGACGTCGAGGGCGACCACGCCGCCGGCCGGCACGTCCAGCGACTCCTTGCCGCGCATCGCGAACTCGGCGTCCTCGCTCACCGCCCTGACCTGCACGGTCGCGTCGCTTTCTCCGGGCGTGGCGACGAGCAGACGGCGCAGGCCGCCGCCCCCGGGAATGCCGGGCACGACCACGCGCGTGGCCGGCGGGGCCGCGGGCGGGAGCCAGTCCACGCCGCCCGTCTCCAGCGTGGTCCTGGCGGCCACGGCCACGCGGCCGAAGACGGTGGTGACGCTCAGAGCCATGATGTCGGCGGACGGGGCCAGCGTCTTGAGGTCGATCTCCCTGTGCTCGCCCGGCGCGATCTCCAGCCCGACGCCCGCGTCACCCGAGATCGGGCCCTCCGCCGCGTAGACCTGCACGTCCGCCAGCGCGGGCGCCTTGTCGGCGTTGGTGAGGTGCAGTCGTACCTCGGCGTTCGCGGGGCCGGGCCCGACCAACCAGGTGGCGGCGGACGGCTCCGTGCAGCGGACGCCCGCCAGGCCGCGGCCCGCGCCCTTCGTGACGCGGGTGAGGTAGCCGGCCTCGAGACCGGCGGGCCCCTTGGTCACGAACGGCTTCGCGTCCTCCATGGTCTCGCCGTTGACCGTTCCCGGCAGGTAGACGCCGGCCCGTTCGCCCTTCGCGCCCGGACAGACGGTGGTGACCGACTCCACGGGCACCTTCCTCGGGGCCGATGGCGAGGGCGGGATCGGGGCGGGGGTGGTGACGTACGCGACGCCGTACAGGGCGATCAAAGACACGACGACCAGCACCGGCAGCCCGGCCCTGTGCTCCACGAAGGCCCTCATCGCGCCACCTCCGCCCGGCGTCCCGCGCCGGCCGGTGCCACCTCCGCCCGGCATCAGGCGCCCGCCAGTGCCACGCCCGCGGGCTCAACCGTCTCCTGCCGCTGCCGGCCTGGAGCCGCCATCAGCAGCACCACCAGCAGGAACGCCCCCTGCGCCCACAGCAGCGGCACGTGCAGGACGTTCACCGGCTGGGCGGGCACGCGGGTGACCGGCTCCGCCAGCCGCCACAGGCCGCCCGACTCCGACAGGCTCAGGCGCTGCAGCGACGGCTGCGAGTCGAGGGTCCCGGCCAGCTCGAAGGAGACCGGCGGCGCCAGCGCCACCATGCCGATGCCCTGCTGGGCCAGCGTGGCCGCGTCGCCGCCGCGGCCCCCGACCAGCCCTTCCGCCGCCGCGCCCACCCGGGCGCGGGCCTGGGGATCGACCGGCAGCTCCGCCTCACCGATCAGCGGGATGCGCCCGTGCAGCACCGTGAACGCGGAGCCCTTGATCACCAGGGTCCTTTCCCCCTGCGTGGTACGGGCGGCGGCCAGCGCCGGCATCACGTCGGGCGCGTCGCCGAGCAGCGGCCCGCGTACGCCACCAGCCATCCAGTAACCGGCGGCCAGCAGCGGCGTGCTGAACGCCACCGCCACCACCGCAGTCGCCCCCAGCCGCCGCAGCCCGCCGCCCGCGCGCAGCTCGGTGAGCCGGTGGGCCGTCAGCCCGACCAGCACCACCAGCCCCGCGCCCGCGAACGCCAGCGGCACCCCTGGCCAGGCCCGCGCGCCTTCGACGGTGACCCGGCTGACCAGGACGCCCGCCAGCACGCCGTAGAGCGCGATGCCCCAGCCGACGGCGACGATCGTGCGCTGGCGGCGCATGAGCGGCGCGGCCAGCGCCGCCACCACCAGCCCCGCGCTCACCCAGAACGGCGGCAGCCCCGGCCCGCCCGGGCTGATCGCCAGCAGGGACGCGGCGGGCAACGACGGGTCCACCAGGGCCGGATCGTGCAAGCCGGCCTCGAGGAGCAGTCGCCAGGGTTCGCCCAGCAGGTCCATGAGCCAGGGCAGCAGGAGCAGGGGCGGCACGGCGAGCGCGATGCCCATCGACCCGGCGACCCCGCCCCGCACGCCGTCCCGCGGGTCACTCCGCGCGCCACCCCGCGCATCACCTCGCGTACCACCCTGCACGCCACCTCGCGCGCTGCCCGGCGCGTCATCCCGGCCGGCGGAACGCGACCGGCCGCGGACCCCGCGGAACGCGACCGCGCCGAGCACGCCGAGGACCGCGAAGAGCGGATACACGAGGGGCACGAACGCCGTCCCGACGGCCAGCAGCAGGCCAAGACCCCACGCGGCCCGCCTGGCCGGTCGCGGCTCGCCGGACAGCAGCCGGGCGCAGAGCCAGGCGTACACGGGGACGAGGACGAACACCACCGCCGTCCCCATCCGCCCCGCCGCGATGGCCCCGGTGCCGACGGGCAGCAGCGCGTACGTCCCCGCCGCCCAGGCCCGGGCCGGCACCGCGGGGACGATGTGCCGCGTGGCCAGGTACGCCGTCGCCCCGGCCAGCGGCACCGAGCCCAGCAGCAGCACCGACACGGCCAGCCAGGTCTTGCCGAGCGCGAGCGTGGACAGGGCGGCCAGCACGGCCACGTACGGCGGCGCCCAGGCGGTGGAGCCGAGCCCGACGTCGTGGTAGCCCTCGGTGTAGAAGGCCCACAGGTCGCCCGCGCCGCCGGTCACCGGCACGAGGGCGCCGCCGCCGAGCCGTTCGCCGCCGAGGAGCGAGCGTTCGGCGATCAGCGAGACGACGGTCAGCGCGAACATGAGGATGACGCCGGGCCGGCCGATGAAGCGCTGGAAGGCGCCGGTGCCGGGCGGCGGGACGACGTCCTGCTCCTCGCCCGAGGCGCCGGTTGGGTGGGCTGTGGAGTGGTGGTGCCGGCCGGCGGAGTCGACGGGCGCCTCGCCGGCCAGGAAGCTCTGCACCATGTCGGTGAGGCGCCGGTAGGCCGCACCGCGAGGGGTCATAAGACGCTTTATGCGCATATATCCCCTCTTGCGACCGTGACGGCGGGCCCGGCGCGCCCGCAGCAGCCGGAACGGATGCACGAGGATCGAGCAGATGGCCACGACCTCGTCCACCGCGTTCGCCGGCTGTTTGCTCACGATGAACAGCACCGTGCGCACGATGGAGCTGATCACGTTCCGCAGCAGCGCCCACAGCATCGCGCGGAACGGCAGGTTCGCCATGACCACGAAGATCGCGTTGCGCCGGTCGAGGCGGCGCGGATGGTCGCCGCTGACCGTGATGCGCCGCCGCCTGCGGGCCGCCGCCTCGGCGTGCCAGGCCACCGCGGACGTCACGATCAGCACCTTGTGCCCGGCGTTGCGCACCCGCCAGCACAGGTCGAGGTCGTCACGGAAGATCGGGAAGAACGGGTCGAGGCCGCCGGCCTTCTCCCACACGTCGCGCCTGATCAACATCCCCGCCGTGGACACCGACAGCACCTCGCGGGTGCCGTCGTGCTGCCCCTGGTCGAACTCGCGCGGCTCCAGCCCCGTGTCCCTGCGTCCCGTACGGCCCACGGTGACGCCGATCTCCAGCAGCCGCCTGCGGTCGAGCCAGTCGCGTAACTTCGGGCCGAGCACGGCGGCCTTGGGATCCTGCTCCGCCGCGGTGAGCAGCAGCTCCAGCGCGCGCCTGTCGGGGGCGCAGTCGTCGTGCAGCAGCCAGATCCATTCGTCCCGTCCGGCGGACGGGAGTTTCTCCAGCGCCGTGGCGACCGACTCGCCGAAACCGGTGGAGCGGGGCAGGGAGATCAGGTTGCCGCGCCCGAGCGTCTGGGCCAGCAGGTCGGCCGAACCGTCCCTGCTGCCGTTGTCGACGCCGGCCACGCGGTCCGGTCTGCGGCTCTGGTTGACCAGGGCGCGCAGCGTCTCCCCGAGCCAGCGCGCGCCGTCATGGGCGACGACGATCACGGTGACGTAGGGACGTGCCATGGGTGGGTGACTCCTGGGGGGATGATCAGCGGCCCCACCATACAGGTGCGCGGCTGTCAGGAGATGCGAAAAGGGTCACACGGCGGACCGCGTGACCCCTTCCCCCCTATATAACGATAAGAAACCGCACGTCGGACTGCCGTCCGCGACCCACGCCGCAGTGGCGGCCCGCACCGGATCTCTCATTCGGCCTAAACGGCCTGACGCTTGATCCGTCTGCGCTCCCGCTCGGACAGCCCACCCCAGATGCCGAACCGCTCATCGTGCTCGAGTGCGTATTCCAGGCACTCGGCACGGACCTCACACGATCGGCAGACCTTCTTGGCCTCTCGGGTGGAGCCGCCTTTCTCCGGGAAGAACGCCTCCGGATCAGTCTGCGCGCACAACGCGCGCTCCTGCCAGCCGAGTTCTTCAGCGTCAAGCTGATCCTGTGCGATGACCGGATCGGTCACTGCACACCTCCCTGCCGCCCGCCCGCAATGGAGCCCCCCATGGACGCCTTCCTTATTACCCACCCACAGGAAGGCGTAACAACATGGTTGTAATTACACGCGCGTGCCGTGCGTGACGTCAAGCGGCATGCAGCTATCCGGGGAAAGACCAGATCTCGCCCCGGTGTGCTCGGCTTGTGATGTTCGCACCCGGCCGGCGCCTCGCACGCATGGCGTCGGCCTGGCTCGTTCAACGCTGTCTGCGGTCGGAACCGTACCAGGGCGGGAAACACGCCCGCCCATGGCCCACCTTCTCTCTAGCCGTCCATTGCCGGTCCGTTACCTGCGGGGCTCGTTGGGGGTGTATATGGCCGTCGGGTCGATCGGGTCGTCACCGGGGCGGCGCTGGTCGCCGCCGAAGGCGTTGCCGAACGCCGCCGGGTCGAGCCGCATCGTGGACTCGCCCTGGTCCGGCCATCCCGGCTGGGCGGCGGCGGCCTGCGGAGCCTGGTGGGTGGGCCGGTACTGGCCCTGCTGGGGCTCGTACCCGCCGTTCTGCTCCTGGACCTGGCGCAGGAGCTCCTGCTGCGGGTGGCCGAACGGGTCGCCGCCGTACTGGCCGCCGCCCTGGCCGTAGTCGGGCACGCGCAGCTCGGGCTGGGTGCCCGCGTTCGGCTGGCCGGCGTTCGACTGGTACGTCTCCGCCTGGTGGTAGGCGTCGAGGAGCTGCTGCGAGCGCGGGTCGACCGGCGGGTCGGGCTCCTGGTAGGCGGACGGGGTGGCGAACTCGGCGCCCGAGTAGCCGGTGAACGGCTGGCCGCCCTGCTGTTGCTGCTGCTGCTGGTCGAACGCGCTCTGGCCGAAGTACGACTGCTGCTGCGGCTCGGCCGGCGGGAACGAGGTGCTGGGGGCGGTCTCGCTCGGCGTGTACGCGTTGTCGGACGGGGGCGCGTACGGGTTCGCCTGCTGCTGGTCGGCGGGCGGCGCGAAGGAGTTGGCCTGGTCGTTCGCGGGGGGCGCGTACGGGTTCGGGCTCGGCTGGCCGTAGATGTTCGGCTGGCTGTCGGCGGGCACGTACGGGGCGGGGGTGTACTCCCCGGCCGGCGGCGTGCTGTAGTCCTGGCCCGCCGGGGACGTGTCGACAGAGCTGTAACCCTGACCGAAACCCTGCGGCGGGAAGGACGGCTCGGGCTGCTGCTGGTCGGAGGGCGCGGCCGGCAGCGCACCCCTGATGTGCGGGAACGGCTGCTGCGGGTTGGTCTGCGGCTCGGGCTGCCCGCCGAAGCTCGGGGGCTGCTGGCCGTAGCCGGGCGTCGAGGGGGGTTGCTGACCGTATCCGCCGGGCGTCTGGTCGTATCCGGGGGCGGACGGCTGCTGCTGGTCGTACGCGGGGGCTGAGAGCGGCTGAGGCGCGTAGCCGGGGGTGGAGGGGGGCTGCTGCGCGTAGCCGGGGGTGGAGGGCGGCTGCTGGCCGTAGCCGGGCTGCTGGCCGGACATGGGCTGCTGGCCGTACGGGGCCTGCTGCTGGTCCTGGGGACCGCCGAAACCGGGCTGACCGGGACCCTGCTGGCCGGACATCGGCTGCTGACCGTAAGGGGCCTGCCGGTCCTGGGGACCGCCGAGAGCGGCGGCCTGGTCCTGACCGAAGCCGGGCTGACCGGGCTGCTGGCCCGGCATGGGCTGCTGGCCGTACGGGGCCTGCTGGTCCTGCGGGCCGCCGAAACCGGGCTGACCGCCGGGGCCCTGATGCCCAGGACCGCCGGGGCCCTGCTGGCCGGGGCCCTGCTGGCCGGGGCCCTGCTGGCCGGGGCCCTGCTGGGCGGGCTGCTGGCCGGGCTGCTGGGCGAAGCCGCCCGCCGCCTGGTCCTGGCCGTAGCCGGGCTGGCCGGGCTGGTCCTGGCCGAACCCCTGCTGGCCCGAAGGGGGCTGCTGCGGGTAGCCGGGCTGGCCGTAGCCGGGCTGGGGCTGCTCGCCCTGACCGAACTGCTGGGGCTGGCCGGCGAAGAAGCCGGGCTGGGCGCCGAACTGGCCGTGGTAGACCTGGGCCGCCGGCCGCTCGGGCATCACCTGCGGCAGCAGATAGACCAGCGCGATGGCGGTCAGGGCGAGCGTGGGCACGCCGAGGAGCACGTACTCGATGGTGGAGCGGGCGCCGAGGCCGGAGAACAGGCCGAGCAGCAGCGCGAGCATGCCGAACACCGAGGCAAGCAACAGTCCGGCGGCGGCGCCGTACGTGATCGGCTTGGCCTTGGCCGACGGCTCGCCCACCTTCGTCACCAGCAGCACGGCACCGAGCAGCAGCGCCGTCACGACCGGGCTGGTCACGCTCGAGAAGTTCCCCGCCGCGCGTTCCATGAACGACGACGACGCGGTCGACCCGATCAGGATGTGGCCGATCGCCAGCACGACCTGCATCAACCCGGTGACGAGCATGATCCAGGCGGCCGGCTCCTTCAGCCGAGCGACGTCAAGTTTGCTCACAACTACCCCCATCGGGACCCATTAGCCCGAAGGGAGTTTGCCACATCACCGACCCACCTGCCGGGAGTCCCAGCAACCTCTTCCATCTCAATTCATGCAGTACCAGGACGTACGCCGCCGACAAAAAGGCGAAAACCGGTCCCCCGGAAGGGTTGTCAGAGCCCGGTGAAAGACTGGGGCGCATGCACATCGTGTCACTCGCCGGCGGCATCGGCGGCGCCCGCTTCCTGCGCGGCCTGCGCGCCACCGCGCCTGACTCCTCGATCACCGTCATCGGCAACACGGGTGACGACATCACCCTGTTCGGCCTGCGGGTCTGCCCCGACCTCGACACCGTGATGTACACCCTGGGCAACGGCATCGACGAGGAGCAGGGCTGGGGCCGGGCCAAGGAGTCCCACGTCGTCAAGGAGGAGCTGGCCGCGTACGGCGTCGAGCCGCAGTGGTTCGGGCTCGGCGACCGCGACTTCGCCACCCACATCGTGCGCTCGCAGATGCTGGAGGCGGGCTACCCGCTCTCGCAGATCACGCAGGCGCTCTGCGCGCGCTGGCAGCCGGGCGTGCGGCTGCTGCCGATGAGCGACGACCGCTGCGAGACCCACGTCGTGATCGAGGACGAGCGCGGCAAGCGCGCGATCCACTTCCAGGAGTGGTGGGTGCGGCTGCGCGCCTCCATCCCCGCGCAGTCGTTCGCGCTGGTGGGGGCCGACACCGCGAAGCCGGCCCCGGGGGTGCTTGAGGCCATCGAGCAGGCCGACGTGGTCGTCCTGCCGCCGTCCAACCCGGTGGTGAGCATCGGCACGATCCTCCAGGTTCCGGGCATCCGCGAGGCGCTGCTGCCCAAGACCGTCGTCGGCGTCTCGCCGATCATCGGCGGCGCGCCGGTCAGGGGCATGGCCGACGCCTGCCTGACCGCCATCGGGGTCGAGACGACCGCGCAGGCGGTGCTCGATCTGTACGGCTCCGAGCTGATCGACGGCTGGCTGGTGGCCGAGGAGGACGCCGGGGTCGCGCTCGACGGCGTGCGGGTGGTCGCCAGGCCGATCCTCATGCACGACGCCGAGGCCACCGCCGCCATCGCCCGCACCGCCCTCGACCTCGCTCTGGAGCTCGCCCGATGACCATCCCTTCACCCGGTGCCCCGACGCCCGCCACCCCTGCCGCGACCCCGCCGCACGACGGCTCGGTGGCGCCCGAGCGGGTCGAGGTGATCGCGGTCACCGGGATCGGCGAGGTCCGGCCGGGTGACGACGTGGCGGTGCTGCTGGCCGGAGCCGGGCTGCGTGACGGCGACATCGTGGTGGTCACCTCCAAGATCGTGAGCAAGGCCGAGGGCCGGGTGCGCCACGCGCCCGACCGCACGCAGGCCATCGAGGAGGAGACCGAGCGGGTGGTCGCCAGGCGCGGCGACACCGTGATCTCCCAGACCCGCCACGGCTTCGTCATGGCCGCCGCCGGCGTCGACGCCTCCAACACCGAGCCCGGCACCGTCCTGCTCCTGCCAGAAGACTCCGACGCCTCGGCCCGGCGCATCAGGGCAGGGCTCAGCGGGCGCGCCGGCGGGAGCGCCAGTGAGCCCGGCGATGGGCCCGGCGATAAACGCGACGGCAACCACGACAGCGGTCGCGACGGCGGGCGCGACGGGGTGCGGGTCGGGGTGATCGTGTCCGACACGTTCGGGCGGCCGTGGCGCAACGGGCTCACCGACGTGGCCATCGGGGTGGCCGGCCTCCGGCCGCTCGACGACTATCGCGGCACCTCCGACACCTACGGCAACCAGCTCAGCGCCACGGTCACGGCGCTGGCCGACGAGATCGCGAGCGCCGCCGAGCTGGTCAAGGGCAAGCTCGCCGGGGTCCCGGTGGCGATCGTGCGCGGGCTGTCCCACCTGGTCACCGAGGACGACGGCCCCGGGGTCAGGCCGCTGGTGCGGCCGGCCGACGACGACCTGTTCCGGTTCGGGTCGCGTGACGTGGTGTTCGCCCGCCGTACGATCAGGGAGTTCTCCGACCGGCCCGTCGATCCGGAGGCGGTGCGCAGGGCGGTAGCGGCGGGCATCGCGGCGCCGGCGCCGCACCACACGACGCCGTGGCGGTTCGTGCTGCTGGAGTCGCCGCAGACGCGGACGAAGCTGCTCGACGCGATGCGCGAGGCGTGGATCGCCGACCTGCGCGGCGACGGGTTCACCGAGCAGTCGATCGCCAAGCGGGTCAGACGGGGCGATGTGCTGCGCAACGCGCCCTATCTGGTCGTGCCGTGCCTGGTGATGGAGGGGTCCCACACCTACAGGGACCAGCGGCGCAACGCCTCCGAGCGGGAGATGTTCGTCGTGGCGACCGGTGCCGGGGTGGAGAACTTCCTGGTGCAGCTCGCCGTCGAGGGGCTGGGCTCGGCGTGGGTGTCGTCCACGATGTTCTGCCGGCCCGTGGTGCGCGAGGTGCTCGACCTGCCCGAGTCGTGGGACCCGATGGGCTGCGTGGCCGTCGGGCACGCCGCCGCCCCGCCGCGCGACCGGGCGCCGCGCGATCCCGGCGATTTCATTCTGACGCGATGACGGCTTCGTCCTGGCGCGCGTTGACGACCTTCTTCCGCACCGCGTGACGGCTTCATCCGTCGCGCGGTGACGGCTTCGTCCTGACGCGTTGACGGAGGTCCGGACAGCGGTCAAGTCGAGTTTACCGTTAGGAAAGTTTCCTTTACATTAGGGGTCACCCCCCAAGTAAAGGAGCCACTTCATGCGAAGGACTCTCTCAGTGCTCGCCGTGGCGGTGACCGCGATCGCCACCACGGTGTTCAACACCACGCCCGCGTTCGCGCACGGCTACGTCCTCACCCCGCCCAGCCGCCAGGCCAACTGCCACCAGGGCAAGGTCTCCGGCTGCGGCAACATCGTCTACGAGCCGCAGAGCGTGGAAGGCCCCAAGGGCCTGCGCAACTGCCACGCCAACCTCGGCCAGTTCGCCCAGCTCAGCGACGAGAGCAAGCCGTGGCCGGCCGCGTCGGTGGGCAGCACCGTGACCTTCACCTGGACGTTCACCGCCAGGCACGCCACCTCGAACTTCGAGTACTACATCGGCAACACCAAGGTGGCCAGCTTCTCCGGCAACAACCAGCAGCCGCCGGCGACGGTCTCGCACCCGGTCAACTTCTCCGGCTACTCGGGCCGGCAGAAGGTGCTCGCCATCTGGAACATCTCCGACACCACCAACGCCTTCTACTCCTGCATCGACCTGAACTTCGGCGGCGGTGGCGGCAACCCCACCCCGACGCCCCCGCCGACGCCCACTCCCACGCCCACCCCGACGCCGACGCCTCCCCCGACGACGCCTTCCGGCACCTGGCGGGCGGGCACCGCGTACAGCGTCGGCAGCACCGTGACCTACAACGGCGTCAGCTATCGGTGCGTTCAGGCGCACACCGCCCTCGCCGGTTGGGAGCCGCCGAACGTGCCGGCGCTCTGGCAGCGCGTGTAGTCACTCCGACCCGACCCGGCCGTCCAGGACTCCCCTGGGCGGCCGGTCCACGTTCGCCCCGGGGCGGGCGGTCAGGTGGTGGGTTTGCAGGTCGGATGGCAGAGGCGCCGAGCCAGGGCGGCGAGGAACACGTCGATGATCTCGCCGGGCTCCTGGGCCTCGTGCAGGGAGCCGTTCGTGGCGGCCGTGATCTGCGACAGGGCCGCCCGGTCCACGTCCTTGCCGAACGCGATGACGATGATCTGTACGGGCTTGTCCGGGTTCCACTCACGCCGCAACTGGTCGAGCAACTGGCGCAGGTTCGCGCCCTTGCCGTCGTCCCGGCCGGCCGTGATCACCAGGAGCGCGTTGTTCATCTCCTCCCGGTACTCCTCGCTGACCTCGCGAAAGCCGCTGTGGATGGCGTCGTACAGGGAGCTGGCGAGCTTGGGATGGGCGGTGATCGTGCTGGTCAGCTCGTCCAGGCGGCTCTTGCGGATGACCTGCCCGCTGTCGGGCTCACTGATCGGGCCGAGGGCGACGCGTTCCTGATACCCCTTGATGCGCCCGACCTTGTCGGCGAACTCCCACAGGCCCATGTGCGTGGAGGCCGGGAAGAGCTGCAACCCGATCTTGGCCGCCGCCAGCGCCACGCTGACCCGGGTGGTGCCGTTCAGCGGCTCGGCCATGTGCCTGGAGGTGTCGGCCAGCACGAGGATGTTGGTCGGCGGGGCCAGCCTGCTCCAGGCCAGCAGCGCGTCGTCGATGTCCTGCGGCGACACCGAGGCCCTGGTCCTGGGCGCCTCGGTGGGGGTCTGGGGGCCGGGCGAGATCGGCCCCTGGGCGCCGTCGCCCGACCTGAACCCCGCTTTGCGTACGATCTCCTGCGCCTGCGCGCCCTTCAGCCAGCCCGCGAAGACGCTCGACGCCTCGGCCACGGAGGGATCGGTGGCGGTGACGACGTACGGGTAGTCGAGGTTGATCGTGCCCTCGCGCGGATGCAGGGCCACGACGGGGTCGGCGGAGGGCCGCAGGTTGTGCTGCCACACGGACTGCTCGGGCACGATCACGACCGGGCGCTGCCAGAACGTACGGTCGTCCACCGCGGCCAGCATGCTGCGGTAGTCGGGCGCCGAGCCCGCCTGCGCCCACCGGACGAACGCGGTCAGCGCCTTGTCCGCCTCCGGCCCCTTGCCGACGACGTCCCGCGCGGCGGCCACGGTCGCGATGCCGGCCCCGGCCAGCGACGGGTCCGGCACGCGTACGACGTCGGGTTCGTCCGCATTGGGCGTCAGCCGCCCGCGCACGGTCGAGGGGAAGACCATCCGCCAGTTCATCTCGGTCCGCCCCACGGAGAAGCGCTGGGCCAGCGACGACCGGGTGGCGAACACCAGCGGCGAGGTGGCCACCACGCTCTCCCCCGCGGGCAGCGCGCTCGCGCCCTGCTGGCGGGCCAGCCTGATCCAGGCGGAGGAGTCGGCGATCCAGCCGTCGGGCCGCTCGCTCAGCACGCCGGCCCGGTCGCCGATCAGCGTGCGCAGGACGGTGGCCGGCGGCTGCTCGGTCACCTGGACCAGCACGCACCGGCCACCCACGGCCGTCTTCGTCCCGTTGAACCGGCTCGCCGCCTCCATCACGGCAGGAGCCACGTCCACCGCCGCGGCCACGTCGACCAGAACAGGCTCTCGTGTGGTGCACAGGACGCCACCGCTGCCGAAGATCACGACCAGGCCGGCCGCGACGATGGCCACGGCGGACAGCCCGGCCAGGATGCCGCGCTGGAGCGCCTTCCTCCGCCGCTGCTCGGGGGGCAGCGCGGCGCGGTGTCGACCCAACCGCACGGTGAACCTCTCTCCCAGGGGAGTGACGATTCTCCCAGCGACTCACTGGGCGGACGCAAGTGCTTGTTAGAACATGTTACAACTAGGCCAGCGGGAGCACCCTTCGCACGCTCTGGCAGACGCCGTCGCTGGCCGCCGAGGCCGCCAGCCGCTCCTCGCTCGGGACGCCGTACTCGGTGGTGCGCTGCCTGGCCGGCCTGCCGGTGACCGCGACCATCTCGCGCAGCTCGCTGATCGTCTTGTACGAGCCGTTCTCCGACCCCGCCATCCGGCTGATCGTCTCCTCCATGAGGGTGCCGCCGAGGTCGTTGACGCCGCCCTGGAGCACCTGGCGGCACAGGTCGTCCTGGAGCTTGACCCAGGAGCACTGGATGTTCCCGATCGCGCCGTGCAGCAGGATCCTGGCCAGCGCGTGCACGGCCCGGTTCTCCCGCGCGGTCGGGCCCGGCCTGGCCACGCCCGCCAGGTAGATGGGGGCGCTGGTGTGCACGAACGGCAGCAGCACGAACTCCGAGAACCCGCCGGTCTGCTCCTGCAGCCGCCTGATGAGCTTGATGTGCCTGACCCAGTGCAGGTGGTTGTCGACGTGCCCGTACATCATGGTGGCGGTGGTGGGCAGGCCGACCTGGTGCGCGGTGGTGATGACCTCCACCCACTCCTTCGCGGGCAGCTTGCCCTTGGTCAGCACCCAGCGCACGTCGTCGTCGAGGATCTCGGCCGCAGTCCCGGGCAGGGAGTCCACGCCGGCCTCCTTGGCGGCCTCCAGCCAGTCGCGGATGGACAGGTTCGTCCGGCTCGCGCCGTTGATCACCTCCATCGGGGAGAACGCGTGCACGTGCATGCCGGGCGTCCTGGCCTTGACCGCCTTGGCGATCTCGAAGTACGCGGTGCCGGGCAGGTCGGGGTGGATGCCGCCCTGCATGCACACCTCGGTGGCGCCGGCCGCCCACGCCTCCTCCGCGCGGTCGGCGACCTGGTCGAGGCTGAGCGTGTAGGCGTCGGCGTCGGTCCTGCGCTGGGCGAAGGCGCAGAAGCGGCAGCCGGTGTAGCAGACGTTGGTGAAGTTGATGTTCCGGTTGACGACGTAGGTGACCGCGTCGCCGGCCGCCTGCGCGCGCAGGGCGTCGGCGATCGCGGCCAGCTCGTCCAGCTCGTCGCCGTCGGCGCTGAGCAGCGCCACGGCCTCCGCGTCCGTCAGCCCGGCGGGGTCGGCGGCGGCCCTGGCCAGCGCCTGCCGCACGTCGCCGGCGAGCACCCCACCCGAGAACGCGGCGCCGGACCGGGCAGCAGGCTCAATGGTGGGCCCGACGGCGGGCTCGGCGGGCGAGGGGAGGCGGTCGCGGAGGGCGTCCCAGTCGCCGTAGACGTGGTCGAAGTCGTCCCTGCGGTCGGCGGTGCGGCCGGTGGAGTCGACCTCGACGTGCAGATCGACCCGGCCGGACGCGGTGGATCCGCCGTCGGGCTCCTGCCAGGGCCGCCCTTCGAGCACGGCGTCCTCGCGGGCCAGGCCGGTGGCCGGATCGGCGAGCGCGGCGACGTGGGCGAACAGGCGCGGGTCGAGCCACGGCTCCCCCGCCTGCACGTATTCCGGATAGATCGTCAAACGCTCGCGGAGCTGGAACCCGGCCCCGGCCGTACGGTCCGCGAGGTCGTCGATCTGCGGCCACGGCCGCTCAGGGTTGACGTGGTCGGGGGTGAGCGGGGACACGCCGCCCCAGTCGTCGATCCCGGCCCTGATCATCAGCTCGTACTCGGAGTCCACCAGGTTGGGCGGCGCCTGCAGCCGTACGCGGGGGCCGAGGACCAGCCGCGCGACGGCGATCGTGGCGGCCAGCTCCTGGAGGTCGGCGTCCGGCAGGCCGCGCATGGCGGTGTCGGGCTTGGCGCGGAAGTTCTGCACGATGACTTCCTGGATGCCGCCGTACTCCCTGGCCACCCGCCGGATCGCGAAGATCGCCTCGGCCCGGTCCTCGACCGTCTCGCCGATGCCGATCAGGATCCCGGTGGTGAACGGCACGTTCGTGCGTCCAGCGTCCTCCAGCACGCGCAGCCGTACGGCGGGATCCTTGTCCGGCGAGCCGTAGTGGGCCTGCCCCTTCTCCTCGAACAGCCGCCGCGACGTCGTCTCCAGCATCATCCCCATCGACGGCGCGACCGGCTTGAGCCGCTGCAGGTCCCGCCAGCTCAGCACCCCCGGGTTGAGGTGCGGCAGCAGCCCGGTCTCCTCCAGCACCCTGATCGCCATCGCGCGCACATAGGACAACGTGTCGTCATAGCCGTGCGCGTCGAGCCACTCCCTCGCCTGGTGCCAGCGGTCCTCCGGCCGGTCCCCCAGCGTGAACAGCGCCTCCTTGCACCCCATCGCCGCCCCCTGGCGGGCGATCTCCAGCACCTCGTCCGGGCTCAGGAACGGCGCGGGCAGCTTGTGCGGAGCCGTGGCAAAAGTGCAGTATCCACAACGGTCCCGGCAGAGCCGGGTCAACGGGATGAACACCTTCCTGCTGTAGGTGATGACCCCCTCGCGCCCGGCGGCACGCAGCCCGGCGTCGCGCACGCGGGAGGCGTGGTCGAGAAGCGTGTCGAGGTGCTCGTCCCGGGCGTGCAGGAGGACGGTCGCCTCGGTGACGTCGAGGGTCTTGCCGTCCCTGGCGCGGGCGAGGGCGCGGCGGAGCGCGGAGTCAGAACTCATACAGGCACAGTACGACCACCTGAGTTCGCAGTACGCACCCAGGGCCGGGCTCACCACACCGGGCTCAGAACGAGCGGTAGTCGCGCACCGGCATCCGGGGCCCCCGCGCCGGCGGGCGCACGCCGCTGAGCCAGACCAGGACCGTGGCGCGGTGCCGATGCCCGGTGTACGGCTCAAGCAGCCGCATCATCCCCGAATCGTCGGTCTTCTCCCCGGTCAGGGCGTAACCGACCAGCTTGGCCAGATGGAAGTCACCGACGCTGACGGCGTCGGGATCGCCGAAGGCGCGCTGGCGCACCTCGGCCGACGTCCACACCCCGATCCCGGGCAGCGCGCGCAGCAGCCGGTCGAGCTCCTCCGTGGTGGCGGCGGCCTCCAGCTTGGCGGCGTGCCAGGCGGCGCCCGCGATGGTCCTGGCGCGCACGGCCTCGGCGCCCGCCTGGTGCCAGTGCCAGCTCGGGATCTGCCGCCACACGTCGCTCTCCGGCACCACCCGCATGCCCTCGGGCGCGGGCCCGGGAGCAGGCTCGCCGTAGCGGCCGAGCAGCCACCGCCAGGCCCGCCACGCCTCCCGCCCGACGACCTTCTGCTCCAGCACCGCCGGCACGAGGGCCTCCATCACCCGCCTCGTACGCCCGATCCGCAGCCCAGGATTCCTCCTGACGGCCTCGGCCAGCACGTCGTGCTCGACGCTGAACCCGGCGACGTCGTCATCGGCGCCCAGCAGCGCCGGCAGGGTCTCCAGGGCCCAGGCCGCGCCCGGCCCCCACGCCTGCCCGTGCACGCACCCGGCCTTGACGCTCACCCTGAGCGTGCAGGGGCCCTCGGGGGTCCTGGAGGTGCGCCACACGGCGCCGCCGCTCTCACGGCGCCAGGTGGGGTCGCCGCCGCCGCGCCGGTGGGGCATCAGCGTCAGCCCCACGTCCAGCGGCCCCGCGGGCACCCACCTGCGCTCCATCACCCCACCAGTCTGCCCCTGCCCCTCACCTGCTCGGGCCGGGCTCAGCGCGCGGCGAACAGCCTGCGCCCCAAGCAGGGCCGCGGCCGGGACGACGGGCTGGACGCCGCCGGAGCAACGCCCCGGGACGGCGGGTCAGACGTCGCTGGAGTAGCGCAGGGCCCGCTCGGGCAGCTCGACGCCCGGCCATACGCGTACGCCGTGCTGCAGCTCGTTGCCGGGCCCCACCACGGCGTCGTCGCCGATCACCGCGTCGCGCACCACCGTGCCCGCGCAGATGCGCGCCCGCCGCCCCACGACGGAGTCGGTCACCCGGGCCCCGGTCTCCACGACGCAGTCGTCGCTGAGCACCGACCCGGCCACCGTCGCCCCCGCCTCGACGACCACACGCGCGCCGACCGCCGTGCCGTCCTGGATCTTGGCCTCTGGCGAGACCCTGGCGCCGTCGAGCGCCAGGTATTCGCCGGTCGGTCCTGGCAGCGCGGGTGAGGCCAGCCGGCCCAGCACCAGGTCACGCGAGCCCTGCACATAGGCGCTCGGCGTGCCGACGTCCAGCCAGTAGGTGCGGTCGGCGTAGCCCATGACGAGCTGCCCCGACTCGATCAGCCCGGGAAACGTCTCGCGCTCGACCGACACGACCTCGTCGCGCGGGATCGAGTCGATCACCGAGCGGGTGAAGACGTAGCAGCCGGCGTTGATCCGGTTGGTCACCGGATTGGGCGTCTTCTCCAGGAACGCCGTCACCCGCCCCGCCTCGTCGGTCGGCACGCAGCCGAAGCGAGAGGGATCGTCGACCTCTGTCAAATGGAGCGTTACAGCGGCCTGCCTGTCACGGTGCAGCCGCACCTGCGCGCCGATGTCGTGACCGGAGAGGATGTCGCCGTTGAGGATGAGGACGGGGTCGTCGGGACCCGCGTCGAGCGCCTCGCCGGCGTTGCGGATGGCTCCGCCCGTGCCCAGCGGCGTCTCTTCCGTCATGTATTCCAGCGAGAGCCCGAACGCCGCCCCATCGCCGAAGGCGGGCTCGAACATGGCCGCCTTGTACGACGTCGCGAACACGATCCGGCGCACGCCGAAAGATCGCGCGCGGGCGAGTTGGTGCGCCAGGAACGGCACCCCGGCGGTGGGCAGCAGCGGCTTGGGCGTGCCCAGTGTCAGCGGGCGCAGGCGCGTGCCCTGCCCCCCGACCAGGAGGATCGCCTCGAGGTCTGGCAAAGAGCTCTCCATCACTCCGTGAGGTTACCGAACTATTCGATCGCGCGTTGATAGGAGCTGAGATGCGCCTCGGCGCTGGCGTCCCAGGTGAATTCGCGGGATCGGGCCAGGCCCGCCTCCCGCAACTGGTGCCTGCGCTGGGGAGATGCCAGCAACTCGCCGAGCGCCGTGGCGATGCTGTCGGCGTCCGGCTCGGTGTAGGCGACCGCGTCGCCGCCCACTTCCGGCAGCGAGCTGCGGTGTGTCGTCAGGACCGGCGCGCCGCAGGCCATGGCCTCAAGGACCGGCAGCCCGAACCCCTCGCCGCGCGAGGGGAAGGCGACCACGAGCGCCCCGCCGAGGAACCCGGGCAGGTCGGGCGCGCGCAGGTAGCCCGGCCTGATCACCCTGACGGTGGCCTCCACCTCCCGGCAGGCGGCGTCCACGTCGTCCTCGTGCACGCCTCCGCCGAGCACCAGCGCCGGCGGCTCGTCCAGCCGCTTGACGGCGGCGGCGAAGCCCCTGATGAGGTTGGGCACGTTCTTGCGCGGGTCGAGCGCGCCGAGGAAGGCCACGTACGGCTGGTCGTGCAGCCCGCACCTCATGGCGGACCTGCGGATCTCCTCGCCCGTCGGCGGGTGGAACTGGGCCAGGTCGACGCCGTGATAGGCGACGTCGATGCGGGTGGGGTCGGCGGACAGCACCCGGATGAGCTCGTCCCTCGTCGCCTTGGACGGCACGATCACCCGCCTGGCGTGGCGGACGGCGGTGCGGGTGGCCGAGCGGAAGAACGAGGCGCGCGGGCTGAGCTGGTCGGGCTCGGTGAACCACGTCGCGTCGTGCACCGTCACGACGGTCGGCAGGCCCGCGCTGAGCGGGATGGAGTAGTAGGGGGCGTGGATCACGTCGGCGCCGGCCTGGCGGGCGAGAAGGGGCAGCCCGCTCTGCTCCCAGGCCAGCCTGGCGGCTCTGTTGGTGATCGAGACCGGCCCGGGGATCACCTGGGCCGAAGGTGCGAGGCGTCTGTAGCGTTCGGCTTCGGCCCGCTGGCAGACCACAGCGATGTCGGCGCCGGCCCGGTCGAGCGCGGCCACCAGCCCGTCAACGTATCTGATCAACGCGCCGCGGTCCGCGGGGACCGCTACCGCGTCGACGAGCACTCGAGGCATACGAAGATCTTCTCCCCTCAAGATCAACGTGGGACTGGTCGTCCCCCTCTGAAGTTCAGCTTATGACCAGCCTCCCCTAAATCGTGGGCCAAATCACACCGAGTCGCGACGCGCTGCGATTCCCGCCGATCCGGCACAGATCAGATCCCCCACGATGATGACGATCCTTGACGAAAGCGCCACCGCGATGGCGGCGCCCTGATCGAGATGGGGCGCCAGGATCGCCACCATGGCCAGCTCCCTGACCCCCGCCCCCGCCGGGATCACGAAGGTCAGGATGCCCAGGCACCACGACAGGGCGAAGGCTCCGATGGCGAAGACGAGGCCGCCCTGGGGGGCGATGAAGTAGAGGTGCACGCCGTAAGCGATCCAGCCGGTCAGCGCCCAGCCGAGCGCCGTGAGCATGCCGCGCCTGGTCAGCGGCCGTTCGAGGGGCTCGCGCTTGAGCCGGCGCAGGGCGTGCCCGATGACGGCGTTGATCACCTTGGGTTCGAGCAGGACCAGCAGCAGCGGGATGAACAGCAGCAGCCAGCCGTAGCGGTCCCAGCCGAGCGTGACCAGCGTGACCAGCAGGCCCGTGGCCAGCTGGATGGGCATCATCAGGAAGAACGCCGCCGCGCTGCGCGCGCGGGGCACGCCGAGGTCGCGGCCCATCTCCATCTGGGCGAGCACGGGCCAGATCGTGCCCGGGATGTATTTGCCGAGCTGGCCGACGAAGAACACCTTGGCCGCGGGCCTGGGAGGCAGCGGCGAGCCCAGGTCGGCCAGCAGGGTGCGCCAGGTGAGCATGGCCCCGAGCAGCGCGGCGACCACCGCCACCAGCGCGCCCGCCAGCGCGGCCGGGGTCAGCCGGGAGAACCCGGCCACCACGTCGTCCCACTGCCGGGCCACCGCCCACGTGCCGAAGCCGAGCGCGACCGCCAGAAAGCCGTATCTGACCAGCCGGCGACCCATGGACCGGCGGCGCGGGACGGGCTCCACCGTCGTGTCCTCTTCGACGCTCACAGCGGGCGGACCAGTTCGGGCGGCTGCGGCAGCGTCGCGCCCACCGGCCGGCGCGGCGTCTTGGTCGCCACCCACAGGTATGTCGGCACCACCGGCAGCAGCAGCTTGAGCACGCCGCGCGGCGCTCGTGACAGCACCGCCTTGACCATCTTCCCCGGCAGCCCGGGAAACAGCTCTCCCCCGGCGAACTTCGTGGGCGTGGCGAGCACCGGGAACGTGTAGTCCCACACGTGGAAGGCGCGCAACATCCTGCGCAGCCCGCGCCGCGTCCTGAACCGCTCGTAGTAGTGGTCGGCCCGCCCGAAAGCGCGCACGTAGCGGTCGGCCAGGCCGGGCGGCAGGTAGGACAGGAACGGCAGCTTGTAGTGCGGCTCCATGATCCCGAGCCGGTTGCCGAGACCCAGGTAGAGCGTCCCGTCGTCGGACAGCACCCGGTGCATCTCGGCCACCACGGCGTCGGGGTCGACCACGTGCTCGTAGATGTGGTTGAACACCAGCACGTCGATCGAGCCGTCGGGGAACGGCAGCGCCGTGCCGTCGCCACAGACGAACGCCACCCGCTCGCCGAACCGGTCGGCCGCCTTGCGCAGCCCCGGCACGTCGATGTCGATGCCCAGGGTGTGACCGGCCCCCGCGCCCGCCAGCTCGTCGGCGATGAACCCGGCGGAGCAGCCCACGTCGCCCACGGTCAGCCCGCCGAGCGGCCCGTGGAAGTGTTCCAGCACCGCGATGATCTTCGCCGCCTTCCGCCTGCGCTTCGCCTCGTCGAGCATGGCGGACTGGAACTCTGAGTATTCGAGCTGCGCGACCCGTTGCTTCACCACGGTTCCCCACCGTACCGACCTCCGCGCCACTACGACGTCAAACGCCTTTGGTACGGTGACCGACCGGCGAAACCAGCACGGACGGGGGCGAAGTGGCGCTGTTCGACAAGATCCGCGGCGAATTCATCGACATCGTCGAGTGGCTCGACGACACCCGCGACACCCTCGTCTGGCGTTTTCCGCGCCACGACAACGAGATCAAGATGGGCGCCCGGCTGGTCGTGCGCGAGTCGCAGACCGCCGTCTTCGTCAACGAGGGCCGGATCGCGGACGCGTTCGCGCCGGGGACCCACACGCTGGAGACACGGAACCTGCCGGTCCTGTCCACGCTCGAGGGCTGGAAGCACGGCTTCCACTCGCCGTTCAAGGCCGAGGTGTACTTCGTCAGCACCCGCCAGTTCGCCGACTTCAAGTGGGGCACGCAGAACCCGGTCATCGTGCGCGACCCCGAGTTCGGACCCGTGCGGCTGCGGGCGTTCGGCTCGTACGCGGCAAGGGTGACCGACGCCCCGGCGCTGCTGCGCGAGCTGGCGGGGACCGATCCGCAGTTCCGTACCGAGGAGGTGGAGGGCTACCTGCGCCGGCTCGTCGTGGGCCGGCTCGCGCCCGCCCTCGCGAGCGCCGGCGTGCCCCTGCTCGACCTCGCCGCCGACCAGCACGAGATGGGACGGCGGCTGGCCACGGCGCTGACCGCGGACCTGGCCGGAGTGGGGCTGGCGATCCCCACGTTCACGATCGAGAACGTCTCGCTGCCCGAGGAGGTGGAGCGGGCGCTGGACAAGCGGTCGCAGATGGGGATCGTGGGCGATCTGGGCGACTACGCGAGGTTCCAGGCGGCGAACGCGCTGGAGAACGCGGGCGGGGCCGCGGAGGGCATGGGGCTGGGCATGGGCATCGCCGCCGGCCGGCAGATGGCCGAGTCCCTGGCTCCCCAGAACCCGCGCCCGTCCGGGCATCCCCAGCCGTCCGCGCCGCACCCGTCCCAGCCTTCTGACGGGCCGCCGCCGCTGCCCGGGAACGAACGCTGGTTCATCGGGGTGAACGGTGCACAACGGGGGCCGTTCGGCGCGGCGGAGCTGCCCGGCAGCGGGCTCACTCCGGAGAGCCTGGTGTGGAAGACCGGGATGTCCCAGTGGATCCCCGCCCGCGACGTGCCCGAACTCGCCGCACTCCTGCACGACACCCCGCCCCCGCTCCCACCCTCCTGATCCACCATGGTCTCACCCGCCCAGACCCCCGCCCGTCCCTGCCAGGGTTGCGGCGCGAGCGTGGCGTTCGCTCCCGGCACCGCCGTCCTGCGCTGCCCGTACTGCGGTGCCGAGCAGCGCATCGCCGCGCCCGCCAGGCAGGTACGCGAGTTCTCCTACGACGCCTTCACCGCCAAGCCGCGCGTCCGGGCCCTGGCCAGGCACCAGCTCAGCTGCCCTGGCTGCGGCGCCCGTACGGACAGCGACGCGCTGTCGCGCTCCTGCCAGTTCTGCGGCACCCACCTGGTGGCCGACACCGCGCGGGACGACCAGATCGCCCCCGAGGCGGTGCTCCCGTTCGCCCTGGACCGGGGCCGCGCGCGGGAGGCGCTGCGCACCTGGGTGAAGAGCCGCTGGTTCGCCCCGAACCGCCTCAAGAAGGTCAGCGAGGCGGAGACGATGAAGAGCACGTACCTGCCGCACTGGACGTTCGACGCCCAGACGGTCTCCGACTACACCGGCAAACGCGGCGAGCACTATTACGTCACCACCACCCACACCGACTCGGACGGCAACCGGCGCACCCGCCGTGAGCGGCGAACCCGCTGGTACCCGGCCTCGGGAAGGGTGGCGCGCGGGTTCGACGACGTGCTGACCCCGGCGACGAACCGGGTCCCGGCCGAGCGGCTGACCGCCCTCCAGCCCTGGCCGCTGGCGCACGCGCTGCCGTACGACCCCGCCTACCTCGCCGGGCACCACAGCCTGCGTTACGACCACGAGCCGCAGGCGGGCTTCGAGCAGGCCAAGCAGATCATGGGCGAGGTCATCCAGGGCGACTGCCGCCGCGACATCGGCGGGGACGTGCAGCGGGTGTCGTCGGTGCGCACGAGCTACTCCGGCGTCACGTTCAAGCTGGTGCTGCTGCCGGTGTGGGCGGGCAACTACCTGTTCGCCGGCAAGACGTACCAGGTGCTGATCAACGGGGCGAACGGGGAGGTGCAGGGCGACCGGCCGTACAGCGTGGTCAAGATCTCGATGGCCGTGGCCGCCGTCGTGCTGATCGTCGCCGTGGCCGTCTGGCTATACCTGGTGAACCACGCGTAACCTGAGCCAATGCTCCGCCGCCTGCTGCGCATCGTGCTCGCCCTGGTCGCGCTGGGTTTCCTCGGCTACGGGCTGGCCGCCAACTGGGACGACACGACCACGGCCCTGGCCGCGATGTCGCCGTGGGCGGTGCTCGGGGCCTTCGCGGCGGTGCTGCTCGGCCAGTTCCTCATGCTGCTGGCCTGGCGGGAGATCCTGGCGGGGCTCGGCACGCGGGTGCCGGTGCGGATCGCCGGGCGGATCATGTTCGTGGGGCAGCTCGGGAAGTACATCCCGGGGGCGGTGTGGGCGTACGCGGCGATGATGGACCTCGGCCGCGACCACGGGAGCCCGCCGCGGCGCACGTTCGCCACGATCTCGCTCGGCCTGGTGATCAACCTGGGGGTGGCGATCTCGATCGCCGCGGCCACGCTGGGCCGGCTGGAGGCGGTGCGCGAGGCGTGGTACCTGGTGCTGCTCGTGCCGGCGATCATCGTGTGCCTGCATCCGAAGGTGCTCACCTGGGGCCTCAACCTGGCGTTGCGCGTCGCGCGGAAGGAGCCGCTGGAGAGCGTGCTGCCGGGCCGCACGGTGGTGGTCGCGGTGGCGTGGACGGCGCTCGGCTGGTTCGTCTACGGCGTGCACATCTGGCTGGTCGCGGGCAGCGCCGACCTCTACCTCGTCGCCACCGGCGCGTACGCGTTCGCCTGGGCGACCGGCATCCTCACGGTCGTGGTCCCGGCCGGCGTCGGGGTCAGGGAGGGCGCGCTGGTGCTCGTGCTCGGCCCGGTCATCGGCACGCCGGCGGCGCTGGCGGTGGCGATCGTGTCGCGGCTGGCGTTCACGCTGGCCGACGCCGCCGCCGCGGGCATCGCGTTCCTGCTGGGCCGTCAGGCGCCGAGCAGCGCCCCCGCGTACGCCGACCAGAACGGCTCGGGATCGACCGCCTTGACCCCCGACCGCAACCTCTCTGGCTCGCCCGAGGCGTAGAACCGCTCGATGGCCGCGCGCAGCGCCTCCGCGTCGCCCGGCTCGACCAGCAGCCCGTCCACGCCGTCGGTGACGTGGTCGGCCAGCGCCCCCACCCGGGTGGCGATCACCGGCACGCCGTGCTCGTGCGCGAGCCAGACGTTCTGGCTGGCCGTGGCGCTGCGGTAGGGCAGCACGAGCGCGTCGGCCGCGGCGAACAGCTTCGGCACGTCGCCGGCCGCCACGTAGCCGGGCCGCAGCTCCACCCGCTCGCCCAGGCCCAACTCGGCGATCAGCGCCTTCGTCTCGTCGAGCCCGCCCCAGAACTCGCCCGCGACGGTCAGCCCGATCCCCTCGGGCAACGCCCGCAGCAGCAGGTCGAGCCCCTTGTACGGCCGCACCATGCCGAAGAAGAGCAGCCGCCGGTGCACCTCGGCCGACCGCTCACCGGTCGTCGAAGGCAGGTGCGGCGGCAGCGCGGCCACCTCGACCGGACTTCCGGTGAGCCCTCTGGCCAGCGCCGCCTGCTGCTCGGAGTGGGTCAGCACGGCGTCGGCCCGCTTGAGCAGGGCCGTCATCAGCGGCCGGTCGTACGGCTTGCGCTCGTGCGGCAGCACGTTGTGGCAGAGCGCGATCGTCCGGATCCTGCGCCCGATCCCGAGGAGAATGCCCAGGTAAGCAGGCACCTGCACCGGGCTCAGCACCGCCAGCACCACCAGGTCGGCCGAGCGCAGCCGCCGCCCGGCCGCCACCCAGCCGTCGGGCCGCCGCCAGTCGAGCCGGCGCGCGGTTTTCTCGTAAGGCGTGCCCTCGGGCGCGGAGATCGTCTGCTGCCCCGGATAGAGGAAGGACGGGTATTGCGCCCGCCACGACTCGATCACCACGTCGTGGCCCAGCGCCGCGAGGCGGTGCGCCAGCTCGGTCGTGTGCTGCGCCCCGCCCCCCTTGTACGGATATGTCGGGCCGACGATCGCGATCCGCAACGTCACTCTCCCCGCGAGCGCACGATCAGGTCGGCCAGCAGCGCCACGGACCCGATGAGCATGCCCGACAGGAAGATCATCACGGTGTTGGCCGGGAAGTAGAACGGGTGCTGGACCATGTCCCAGACGCCCTTCACGAACCCGATGCCCACCAGCCACAACGCCGGCGGCATGAGGACCTTGAGCGGGTTGAAGTACATGATCATCCGCAGCACCTGGAGGATGTAGCGGTAGGCGTCGGAGACGAAGCTGAACTTCGACTTGCCGGCCCGCTTGGCGTATTCGGTCGGCAGGTAGTAGACGTCGTGCTGGTTGGACAGGAACGACAGCGTGATCGTGGTGACGCAGGAGAACCCGGGCGGCAGCAGCCGCAGGTAGGGCTTGGCCACCGACTTGCGGAAGGCGCGCAGGCCGGAGTTGAGGTCGGGGATCTTCTGCCCGGCCAGCATCTCCGCCACCTTGCGGATCACGAACTTGGCGGGCACGCGCAGCAGCTTGTGCGAGCCCTCCTCGCTGGTGCGGGCGCCGACGACCATGTCGATGGCGGCGTCCTTCTCCAGGATCTGCACCAGCTCGGGGATGCGCTCGTTGGCGTAGGACATGTCGGCGTCGGTCCAGACGACGATCTCGCCCCTGGCCTCCTGCGAGCCGATGCGCCGCACGGTGCCGGCGCCGCCGTTGCGGTGGAAGGCGCGGATGCGCAGGTGGGGGTAGTCGGGCGCGGCCTGCTTCAGCTTGGCCAGCGTGTCGTCGGTCGAGCAGTCGTCCACGGCGACCAGCTCGTAGGTGTAGCCGCTAGAGTCCATCGCCTTGGTGATGCGCTCCACCTCGTCGATGACGTGATCCTGCTCGTTGTAGCAGGGCAGGACGATCGTGACGTACGGCGCTTCTTCCACGGCAATTCCACTCTTGGGGGTCTCAAGCGTGCTCACGGGGGTCGAGGTTACTCTGCCCAGCCGAAAGGCGAGTCCACATCGGCCTACCGGGAGCTCCTGATTCGGGACAACTTCCAGTCTGGACCATGCGATCAGGCGACGGCCATCCACACGTTCATCCGCAGGGACCACGTGGCGTTCGGGGCGTCCACGAGTGAGCGTTCGTCCTGGCGGGTGACCAGGCCGAGGATCTGCGTGGCGGTCCCGTACGGGGAGACCTGGCCCTGCTCGGCCCCCAGCACGACCGGCACGCGCCCCGCCGCCCGCACCCGCTCGGCCAGCCTGCGCACCTGCTCGGGCGGTGCGGTCTGGCCCTGGTCCGGCCTGGACACCTGCGCCGCGGGCAGGCCGCACATGCCGCGGACGACCTGGGTGAACCGATCGGCGGTGACCCGCTCCACGATCAGCACGGAGGCGTCGCGCGGGATCCGCGCGCACATCGCCTCGACCGCCGCCGCCTCGCCCCGCTCGACCGGGGTGAACGCGGTGCCGATCGAGGTCACGGCCGGCGGCACGAGCACGAGCACCACGGTCAGCACCGCCCCCCACTTGCGCACCAGCGGCCCGTGCCGGTCCGCGAGGACGTGCAGCCGGGCCAGCCCGTACGTGGCGAGCAGGATCATCCCGGGGATGACGATCGGGACCAGGCGGCGCGCGGCCCACGGATGGTCGGGGGTGATCTCGGGGCGCAGCAGCGTCGTGACGGTCGTCCAGCCCACGATCGCGAGCGGCAGCAGCCACTCGAACGGCGCGCCGTCACGCAGCAGCTTGCGCACCAGCAGGGCGGCGCCGAGCGTGGCCAGCAGCACGACGGGGGCGCCGAGGTACCAGACGACCCAGTGCAGGGAGCTCTCGAAGTAGAGCCGGGTGCCGTCGAGCGGCATGCCGTTCGCGCGCTGGATCTGCTGGATCATCTCGAACGTGCGCACGTCGTCGGGGTTGGCCGGCACGCGGGTCACGGTCTGGTACCAGGGGCGGGCGTACAGGAGCGCCATCAGCAGCAGCACCAGCCCCGCGCCCGCCGGCGGCGCCCACGACGGCAGCCGGATCCCGGCCAGCGCCGGCGCGGCGGCCGTGCCGGCCGCGATCAGCACGAGCACGCCCGCGCAGATGAGCAGCAGCGGCCGCACCGACCCGGACAGGTAGGAAAGATAAGGGCGAGCCAGTACGTACGCCGCCAGCATCCCGATCCCGGCCCCGGCGATCAGCCCCGCCAGCAGCCCCGGCCCCACCACCCCCTGCGGCCTGCCGCGCCGCCGCATCGCGATCAGCAGCCCCGCGAACGCCAGCACCGGCAGCACGTCGCGCAGCCCGTCCACCCTGACCAGCACCGCCAGCCCGAACGCCAGCCCGGCCGGCAACCCCTTCCACCAGGCCGGGCGGGCGAGCGCGTCGTACGTCAACGCGAGCCCGCCGAACAGCAGGATCAGCGACGGGATCTCGCTGAACGTGGTGCGCGAGGTGTAGAGGATCGGCAGGCTCACGGCGAACGCGAGCGCCGCGAGCACCGCCCAGCGCGCGCCCGACAGCCGCGCCACCACCCCGGCCAGCGTCAGCACGGCCAGCGCGCCCAGCACGGCCGGGATCAGGAACGGCGTCCCGAGCCAGTTCCCGATCGCGAACAGCAGCGGCGGGCCCGGCATGAACTGCGGCACCACGGCGCCGTTCTCGGCGTAGAAGCCGACGCTCTCGAAGATCAGCTCCGGGTCGGGGCCGCCGAACGCCCCGGCCTGGGCAGGGATGGGCAGGGAGCCGTGGCCGGCGATCCAGGCGGCGTACTGGGCGTAGGTGGCCGGGTCGCGCCTGACGGCGAGCTGCTCGCTGTGCATGATCGCGTTGAACGCCCCGGACGCCACGGCCACCGCCGCGACCCCGCCCACCTGCCACCAGGTGGCCGCCGAACCGGCCTCCCCGGCCGTGGCACCGCCCGGCCGCGACGCGTCCCCGCCCTTCGCGCCACCCGGCCGCGACGCGTCCCCGTCGTTCGCGTCGCCCGGCTTCCGTGCTTCCGTGCGGCGGCCGAGCCCTCGTGTGCCCGCCCAGCACAGCAGCGCCGCCGCGGGCACGCCGAGCAGCGTGGCGAGCGGCGGCGTGACCCGGCCGAGCAGCAGCAGCGGCAGGCCCGCTAGCTGCCAGCCCGCCACGGCCAGTGCGGGCAGTACGGACAGCGCGGCGAGCACCCGGCCGGGTCGATCGACTTCCATGGCTGAGCGAGCGTATCCAACCCGGCACACCCCGTGCGCACGGCACCCGCCGATCTTGCCCCCGCCCCGCGAACCCCCAGGTGGCACCGTCCGCGCCCACCGCACGGGCCGCTCAGGCGGCACGAGTCCGCCCCGATCCCGGGTAGCGTACGGACCACGCGACCAGCGGGCACGTGGCCCTGCGGTCAGGCGCGCGCCGGAGGAGCGGGAGGAACGTGCGGGTGATGTCGGAGGCTCGTGACGCCGAGCCCGCGAAGACCGGCCGCGGCCACCGCCTGCCGCGCGACCCGAAGCCCTGGGCGCGAAGGCACGGCTGGTTCCTGGCGGTGCTCGCCCTCGGCGCCGCCCTGCGCGCGCTGGCCATGCTGGGTTACCGGCCCGCCCTGTGGTTCCCCGACACCTACACCTACGTCGTCACGGTCTTCAGGCCCCGCCCCGACCTGGTGCGCCCGGCCGGCTACTCGATGTTCCTCAAGCTCCTTGAGCCGCTGCACGCCTTCGCCGCCGTCACGGTGGTGCAGCACCTGCTCGGCCTGGCCGCCGGCGTGCTGATCTACCGGGCGGCACGCAGGGCCCCGCGCTGGGCGAGGACGCTGGCCACGGCGCCGGTGCTGCTGGACGCGTACCAGATCGAGCTGGAGCACCTGCTCGTCTCGGACACGCTGTTCATGTTCCTGGTCGTGACCGCCGTGGTGCTGTGCACCACGAGGCGGTCCACCCCGGCGACCGGCACGGTGGTGGCGATCGGGCTGCTGCTGGCCGCCGCCACGCTCACCAGGACCGTCGGCCAGCCGCTCATCGTGGTGGTGGCCGCCTGGTTCGTGCTGCGCCGGCGGTTCAGGCCGGCCGCCGTGCTGCTGGCCGCCGCGCTGGTGCCGATCATCGCGTACGGCGCCTGGTTCCACGCCACCTACCAGCGGACCGGCCTGATCGGCGCGAACGGCGTCTTCCTGTACGCCCGCACGATGTCCTTCGCCGACTGCGCCAAGATGGACCCCCCGCCCGACCTGGCGGTCCTGTGCGACCCGCGCCCGCCGGAGCGGCGGCCCCCGTCGCAGGAGTACATCTGGGCCAAGGACTCCCCGCTCGTCCTGCGGCCGGGCATCACGTTCACGAAGGAGAACGACGACCTGGCGGCCAGGTTCGCGACGCTGGCGATCACCAGTCAGCCGCTCGACTACGCCGCCTCGGTGCTGACCGAGCTGGGCCGCACGTTCACCTGGGATCGCCCGGTCTACCCCGATCCCGAGATCTACGCCTACTACCAGTTCCCGGTGGCCCCTCCCGGACCACCTGGGCGCTATCCCGCGCAGGTCGGCGCCGAGTATGCCAAGCTCTACGAGCAGGGTGCGATCGGTACGGAGATCGTCGAGCCCTACGCCGGATGGCTGCGGGCCTACCAGAGTCTGGTGCGGCTGCCCGGCCCGGTGCTCCTGGGGATCCTGCTGGTGCCGCCGGTCGCGGCGATCGTCCGCCGGCGCCGGAGCAGGCGTCCCGGCACGAAGCAGGCGGGCGCGCCCGCCTGGGCGGTGTCCTGGTCGGTGGCCGTGGTGCTGCTGGTCACTCCGGCCGCGGCGGCCGAGTTCGACTACCGGTACGTGCTGCCGGCCGTGCCCCTGGCCTGCCTGGCGGCCGCCCTGAGCATCAAGTCGAAGCCTCGGGCCTGACCACCGAGCCTGACGACCGAGGACGGATCGGTGGCAGGAAAGAGTTTGGCGATGATATTCCACCCAATGTCCGGCTCTGAGTATGCTGTGCCGCGGAAACATCACACCCGGGTCACGGGCCGTTCCGCACGATCGGGCACGTGGCACGCCGTACGTGACCTAGTCTCGTGGCGCGGAGCGACCAAGCCGGCGGCGCAAGGAGTGAGGCTAGGGGGCGTATGAGTGACTACAGAGGCGTGCCGCCGGTAGTCGATCCCGTGCACGACCGCCGAGGTGCCCCGACGCAGCCGGGCAGCCGGATGGCCCGCCGGGCGGCCGCCGACGCGCCGCCGCCCCCGCCGCCACCGGACCCGCGGCACTCCCACGGGCACCGCTCGGGCGGCTCCGGCAACGGCCAGACCAAGATGCGCGTGCTGGCCTGGGTCAGCATCGGCCTGACCTCGGTGATGGTGGCGGGCACGCTGACGGCGTACACCCTCTACCGCGACGCCTTCGGCAACATCAACGAGAAGAGCGTCAAGGAAGACATCATCAACCCCCGCCCTCCGGACACGGGCGCGCTCAACGTGCTGCTCGTCGGCTCCGACACCCGGGCGGGCAAGGGCAACGCGCGCTACGGCCAGCAGCTGGCCCGCACGGCCGACGCCGGCGGCAAGCGCACCGACACGATCATCCTCATGCACATCTCCCCGGGCCGGGACAAGGCACGGCTGATCAGCTTCCCGCGCGACTCCCTGGTGCAGATCCCCAAATGCAAGAACGAGGCCACCAAGCAGGAGATGGCGCCGCGCCGGGACATGATCAACTCGGCGTACAACTCGGGCGGCATCGCCTGCACGATCTCCACCATCGAGACGCTGACCGGCATCCGGGTCAACCACTTCGTCGAGGTCGACTTCAGCGGCTTCAAGAACATCGTGGACGCGCTCGGCGGCATCGAGATCTGCCTGAAGTCGGGCGTCAACGACAGGGCCTCCAAACTGGTGCTGCCGGCCGGCAAGAGCCTGCTCAACGGCGAGAAGGCGCTGGGCTACGTACGCCTGCGCAAATACGGCGACGGCAGCGACATCCAGCGCATCAAGCGGCAGCAGATCTTCCTGAGCAAGGTCGTGGCCAAGGCGACCAGCAGCGACCTGCTCACCGACGTGGGCCGGCTCAGAGGCTTCATCGCGGCGGCGGCCGGCTCGGTCACCATGGACCCCGAGCTGGCCAACGACACCGAGCAGCTCATCCAGATCGCGATGAGCGCCAAGGAGATGACCGCCGGCGGCGTCAAGTTCACCACGGTGCCCTGGGGTCCCGCCCCCGACGACCCGAACCGGGTGGTCTGGAAGGAGCCGGACGCCACCGAGCTGTTCACCTCGATCAAGACCGACACCGAGCCCGTCCCCGCGCCCACCGCCACCACGAGCGCCAAGCCCAAGGTCGCGATCAAGCCCGAGCAGGTGAAGGTCCAGGTGCTCAACGGCACCAAGACCGTGGGCAAGGCCCGCGAGGTCGCCGACGAGCTGGCCAAGCAGGGCTTCAACGTCGTCGGGCTGGGCAACTTCGAAGCGCCGGGCGGCGTGAGCCTGCCGAAGAGCGAGATCCACTACGCCAAGACGGTCGAGACGGCGGCCGACCACGCCGTGGCGCTGGGCGCCTCGGTGCTGCCCAAGCCGCAGGCCGCGTCGGGCAAGGTGGCGGCGACGAACGCGCAGCCGTACACCACCGCGAACCCCGCCACCACGGCGGGAGCCGGCCCGAAGAAGGGCACCCCGGTGATCCAGCTGGTGGTCGGCGAGGACTTCGAGTCGGTCAAGGTGACCAAGCTGCCCGACAGCGTCAACAACAGCACCATCACCGCCTCCGAGCAGAAGAACGTCTGCACCTGAGCCTCAAAGTTCCCTGTGTAACGGGACGATCTGGGCCGCTGCGTGAGACAGGACCCACGAGTGCGGGATAGTCTGTTTCGGGTCGGCGACGCAGCGCGACACGGAGCCGCAAGGGTTTTCCTGGTCGTGTTGCCGTCGTGTTCCCCGGACCCGAGCGAAGCTGAGCGACTCCCCTAGTGTCTGAGACCAGATCCTCCCGACCGGTCACGCCCCCGCGGAGCCCAGAGGAGGGCCCCGCAGACACGGGGGCCCGGTGGCCGCTTCCCGAGGAGACCTTCTGGAGCGAGGCCACCGACCCCCACGGAGTCGCCCCGGGCGAGCGCACCGCGCCGCAGGCGGCGGTGCCCCCGGTGCAGGCGAAGGCCCCCACCCAGGCCCCCACCCAGGCTCCCGCTCAGGTCCAGGCCGCGGAGTCCGGCGCGAAGCGTCAGGAGCGGCCGGAGCCGCGCCCCCAGCCCGAGCAGCCGAAGCCGCGCAAGCGCGATCCGTTCCTCGACAACGTCAAGTTCATCCTGATCGCGCTGGTGCCGATCGGCCACTCGCTGGTGCCGACCCTGGCCGCCGACTCGGCCAGGGCGCTCTACATCTTCATCTACGTCTTCCACATGCCGCTGTTCGTGGTGATCAGCGGTTACCTGTCGCGCAACTTCTGGAACTCCAACGCGAAGACCAACAAACTGGTCGACACGTTCCTCGTCCCCTACGTGATCGTCGAGGTCGGCTACGCGGCGCTGCGCTTCTCCCTCGGGCAGAAGTGGAGCCTGACCATCATCGACCCGGCGTGGCTCAACTGGTATCTGCTGGCGCTGCTGTTCTGGCGGCTGTCCACCCCGGTGTGGAAGCGGATGAAGTACCCGGTGCCGGTGGCCATCGCGATCTACCTGTTCGCCGGGTTCTCCCAGATCTCCGGCGACTTCAGCATGGACCGCTTCTTCGGCCTGCTGCCGTTCTTCGTCATCGGCCTGGTCCTGCAGCCCGAGCACTTCGAGCTGCTCAACCGCCGCTGGATCAAGATCGTCTCGGTCGTCACCGTGCTCTGCGCGGCGGCGGTGGCGATCCTCATCGCGCCGATGGCCAAGCTCGGCCCGTTCTACTACAAGAACAGCTACCAGGACCTCGACCTGTCCTGGTACATGGGCATCGGCCTGCGCCTCGGGCTGCTCGTGTGCGCCCTGGCCATGTGCTTCGCCGTGCTGGCGCTGGTGCCCAGGCGTGAGACCTGGTACACCGACCTCGGCACCCGCACGCTCTACTGCTACCTGCTCCACGGCATCCCGGTGCTGATCGCCAAGGAGATGGGCTGGCTGGAGTTCCCGTGGCTGCACGGGCCGCTGGGCGTGCTGGCGATCAGCACGAGCTGCTTCGCGCTGGCCATCATCCTGTGCCTGCCGGAGACCCGTACGGTCTTCAAGTGGGTGCTTGAGCCCCGGCTGGTCTGGCTCTATCGCCGTCCCTCCCGAAGTTAAGCGGCCGTTCCTTCCGCATTAACGTCTCCGATTTGGGAGGCGCGGAGCATCGACACATGCGCGCATGTGTCGCCACCACCGTCCATCATCCCGAGGACGCCCGGATCATGCACCGGCAGATCAGGGCGCTGCTCGACGCGGGCCACGAGGTGACCTACGTCGCTCCTTTCAGCTATTTCAACGTGACCCCCGCCATGGGGCTGACCGCGGTGGACGTGCCGCGCCAGGCCTCTTACAGCCGGGCCCGCGGCGCGCTCAGACGCGGCGTGCGGGGCGCGGACCTGCTGCTCGTGCACGACCACCGGCTGCTGCGCGCGCTGCCCCACCGCCGTCCTCCGGTCGTCTGGGACGTGCGCGAGCAGGTCACCCCCAGGCAACTGGCCCGTGCCGGGCGGCGGCACCGGCTGATCACGCCCGCCGAGGTCCCCGAGGCGACCCTGGTGGCCGCGAGCCCGCCGCCACCGGGTGACACGAGGGTCGTCCACCTCGGCCGCCTGTCCGCGGAACGCGGTGTGACCGAGCTGATCGGCTTGGCCGAGCGGCTGATCCCGCACGGCATCAGGCTGGACCTGATCGGCGGTGCGGCCCGCGAGGTGCGGCCGCTGCTGCGGGACGCGCAGCGGGTCGGGCTGCTCGACTGGTTCGGGTACGTGCCCAACCGCCACGCCCTGCGCATGGCCGAGGGCGCGCTGGCCGGCCTGTCCCTGGCCGACGACACGGTCAGGGCGCTGCCCACCAAGATCATGGACTACATGGGCCGGGGCCTGCCCGTGATCACCACCCCGCAGGGCGCCTCGCTGGTCGAGGAGGCCGGCTGCGGGCTGGTGGTGCCGCTGAACGTGGACGCGGTGCTGAACGCCGTACTGGACCTGAAGGAGGACCCGGCGCGCCGGGCCGAGCTGGGCACGCTGGGGCACGCGCGGGCCCGGCTGCGCCACCACTGGCCCGACCACGCCGCCGCCTTCGTCCGCCGCGCCGAGTCCTGGGCCGGGATCCCGACGCACGCCCTCGCCGTGTGACCACCGCCCGCCCAGCCGGCCCGCGCACGTTCTCGCCGTGTCACCGCGTCACCGCGCGCGAGCCCGCTGCCTGGTCGCCAGGGGGACCATGGACATCGCACCTGGACGACACCGGGCCGGGAATGGCCACACGGGCCGCCGGTTGATGTACTGGGTCCATGGCATCGCATCTGATCCAAGGCCGGACGGTGGGCATGCCTGTGCGGGTGAGGGACGCCGAGGTGTGCAGCGCCTTCTACCCGGTGCGTGCCGACGCCGCCAGGGCGGTGATCGCGTACTCCGGCCTAGACGTGGCCGAGGTCCTGCCCGGCAAGGCCGTCTGCGTGCTCGTGTTCGTGGACTACCGCGACGGTGATCTCGACACCTACCACGAGTTCGGCATGGCCTTCCTGGTCCGCCCGCCCGGGCAGCCGGGCTCCACGGGGCTCCGTGACCTGCGCCAGGCCGGGATCTTCGTGCACTGGCTGCCGGTGGACCAGCGGTTCACGCTGGAGGCCGGGCGGACGTTGTGGGGCTTTCCCAAGGAGCTGGCCGACATCGAGTTGCGGCTGGCCTCGCCGTACAAGAGGTGCATCCTGCGCAAGGACGGCCGGCTCGTGCTCGACATGCTGGTCAAGCCGGGCCTGCCCGTGCCGGCCGGCGGCGCCATGGCGCCGCTCGACGCCTTCACGCACCGCGACGGCGTCACCCGGCGCGTCCCCTGGTCCGTACGCGCCCGCGGCGCGAGGATCCGCCCCGGCGGCGCGCTGATCCGCCTGGGCAACCACTCCATCGCCAAGGAGCTGAGCGAGCTGGGGCTGCCCAAGCGGGCCATGTTCAGCACGACCGTCTCGCACGCCGCGATGAGCTTCGAGGACGCCGCGACGACCTGACCCGCCGCCCGGGACTCGCCACCGCGCCGCGACCGCGCCGCGACCGCGCTGTGCCGCGACGACGCGGCACGACGGGGTGGCTCAGACGATCGGCGGGCGGCCCAGCTTGACCATGCGCCACGCGGTCCGCCACGCCATCGGCCGGCGCTCGCCTGCGGGCGTGCGCAGGCCCTCGAAGAAGCCGGCGAACCACGCCTTGAGCGCCGCGGAGGCGCCGCGCTCGCGGATGACGGTCAGCACGACCCAGTTGGTCAGGTAGAGCAGCGCCAGCGGCCACGGCAGGTTGCGCCGGGCCAGCCAGACCCGGTTGCGCGCGTTGAGCCGGTGGAACTCGGCGTGCCGGGTCGGGGGCACCTGGGGGTGGTACATCACCGTCTCGGCGTCGTACTCGATCCGGTAACCCTCGCCCAGCAGCCGCCAGGCCAGGTCGGTCTCCTCGTGAGCGTAGAAGAACCGCTCGGGAAGACCGCCCACCTGGAGGAAGGCCGAACGTCTGATCGCCGACGCGCCGCCCAGGAAGGTGGTCACCGGCGAGGAGCGCTGCGGGTCGCCCGAACGCAGCCGCGGGACATGGCGGCGCTGGCCGATGCCGCCGTCAGGATCCATGATCCGGAAGGAGATCACCGCCAGGTCGGGCTCGGTGGCGAAACGGTCGCGCACGTGCGCGACGACCTTCTGGCTGGCATACCAGCCGTCGTCGTCGAGAAAGAGCACGACGTCTCCCGAGCACTCCTCCACACCGCGATTACGGCCGGCGGGAATGCCCGTGTTCTGGTCGAGCCGGATCGTTTTCACGACCGCGGCCGACCCCTCGGGTGGCGTCGCCGACACCGCGGGCACGTCGGCGCCGTTGCCCACGATCACCACTTCGACGTCGCCGTCGACCTGGTTGAGCGCGGACTCGACCGCCCGGTTCAGCTCCGCGACCCGGTTGCCCATGGTGAGGATGACGCACGAGATCTTCAACGAATCATCGTCCTGACGCGTTGAGAGCACGAGCGGAGCATTCTTTCATGATCACCGAGTCTGCTGGGTTTGCATGGTCTGGATGGTGAAGCTAAGCGTATCGGAACCGGCAGTGAACCCCCACCGAACGGCGGACGTCCGATCAATACGACGGACGAGGGGCGCCTCCGGTTCCGACAGAGATCAAGCAAGTCTTCTCGATGCCATGATGCTGATCAGATGCAGTACGGTCTGCACCGCCGCCGCCAGCAGGCAGGCCACGACGAGCACCCGGGTGGCGGTGAGATTCCCGGCGAACACGTCGATGACCGCGGTCGCCAGCGCGAGCAGGGACAGCTCGATGGGCTGCATGATGCGGTGGAACCGCGTCGCCGCCAGCACCCGCCGGCCCAGCCCCAGCAGCCCCGACCTGAACTGCACCGCCGCCGCCTCGGTCGCGGCGCCCAGCCCGCCCTTGGCCCTGGCCACCTCCACCAGGTCGCTCTCGGCCTTGATCAGGATGGCGCCGAGCGCGGCGGCGAAGCCGAACACGGTGTACCAGTCGGGCAGCACCTCGGAGGCGCGCCAGCCCAGCCCGGCCAGCACGGCCGCCTCGGCGAAGTACGCGCCGACGCGGTCGAGGTAGACGCCGGCCAGGGAGGTCTTGCCCATCCAGCGGGCCAGCTCGCCGTCGGAGCAGTCGAGCAGCAGGTAGACCTGGATCAGCAGGGCGGCGAGCACGGCCGCCCACAGCCCGGGCAGCGCCAGCACGAACCCGGCCGCGACGCCCGCGACCGTCATGATCCAGGTGAGCTGGTTGGGCGTGACCGAGGTCTTGGTCATCATCCAGGTCACGTAGATGGACAGGCGGCGCATGTAGAGGACGCCGGCCCAGTGTTCGCCGTTTCTGCGCTCCAGGTGGCCGGGTGGCTGGGCCACCTGCCGGAGCTCAGCTACCGAAGGCCCGGACATAGTCCCCCACCCGATCGCGGATCTCGGAGTCCTGCATGCGCAGGTGCTCCAGGATCGTGTAACGGCCGGGACGGGTGGCCGGGGCCAGCGCCACGACCTCGGCGAACTGCTCGGCGCTCAGCCCGATGTCACCGGGGACGACGGGCAGCTCGTGCTTGCGCAGGCAGTCGACGACCTGCTTGACGCGGGCCTCGTCCTCCCTGAGGAAGAAGCAGAAGGCGGCACCGATCCCGGCGAGCTCGCCGTGGTTGGAGGTGCCGGGAAAGAGCTGATCCACGGCATGAAGGATCTCATGGTCTCCGCCGCTCGCGGGCCGGGACGACCCGGCCACGACCATCGACATGCCGGACAGGATCAGCGATTCGGCCAGCACGGTCAGGAACGCGTCGGACTCGATGGAGTCGGTCCGCCCGATGAGCGCCTCGGCGGCGGTGCGGGACATCGAGCAGGCCAGCCCGTCGATGGGCTCGCCGCGCTCGACGTTGCCGAGCTGCCAGTCCTCGATGGCCGACAGGTTGCTGACCACGTCGCCCACGCCCGCGCGCACCAGCGCCTGGGGCGCGTTGTGCACGAAGTCGAGGTCGACCAGGATGGCCAGCGGCATCGGCACGCCGAACGTGCCCTTGCCGCCCTCGTAGATCAGGGAGGCGGTGGGCGAGCAGATGCCGTCGTGGGACAGGTTGGTGGCCACGGCCACCATCGGGATGCCGGCCAGCGACGCGGCGTATTTGGTGGCGTCGATCGTCTTGCCACCGCCGACGCCCACCACGACCTCGTAGGCGCCCTTGCGCAGGTCGGCGCCGAGCGAGACGGCCGCGTCGACCGACCCGTCTGCCACCCGGAACACCTCGGCCTCGCCCAGCGTGGGCGCGATCAGGCTCTCGATGTGGTCGCCCTGGCCGCGGCCGACGGCCACGGCCACCCGGCCGGAGGTGGCCACGCGGCTGTCGGCCAGCAGCGCGCCGAGCTCAGCCACCGCGCCCCGCCTGACGTCCATGGTCAGCGGCGCCGGCAACATCCTCGCGAGAAGCGGCATGCGCGCCCCCTCAGTAGCGAACGGCTATGGTGCGGGCCTTGGCCAGGTCGTCGTGGTTGTCCACCTCGACCCAGTCGACCTCGCCGATGGGCGCGGCGTTGATGGTCTCGCCACGGTCGACCATCTCCTGGTAGCCGTCCTCGTAGTAGAGCTGGGGGTCGCGCTCGAACGTGGTCTTGAGCGCGTCGGCCAGCCGGTCGGCCGCGCCGGGCCTGATCAGGGTGGCCCCGATGTACTCGCCGTAGGCCTCGGCCGGGTCCATCAGCTTGGTGATGCGGCGCAGCGAGCCCTCGGGCGAGAGCGTCACCTTCATCTCCTCGTCGGCCAGCTTCTTGACGTCGTCGACGGCGAGCAGGACGTCGCTCGCCTCGGGGGCCGACAGCAGCGTCTTCTCGACCGAGACCGGGTGCACGGTGTCGCCGTTGACCAGGAGCACGCCCTGGGCGAAGTAGTCGCGGGCGCACCACAGGGAGTAGGCGTTGTTCCACTCCTCGGCCTTGTCGTTGTGCACGAGGGTGAGCTTGACGCCGTGCCGCTCCTCCAGGGCGTCCTTGCGCTCGTGTACGGCCTGGGCCGCGTAACCGACGACGACCACGACCTCCCGCAGGCCCACCTCGGCGAGATTGCGCAGCGAGATGTCCATGATCGTGGTTTCGCCGTCGACCGGCACGAGCGCCTTGGGCAGCGTGTCGGTGTACGGCCGCAGGCGTCGTCCGGCTCCAGCGGCCAGAACCATTCCCAGCAACGTGCACTCCTCAGTCGAGCAGGTCTGTTCGGATTCGCGGAGCGTTACGCGGACGTCCGCGAGCGTCCCACCATAGGCCCAAAGAGTATTCGTCTTTGCACCCCGTGCGGGTAATCCGGCGTTAGTCTTGCGTTCCCGTATCGGCCGTTTCGGCCCCGGACACCGGGGCGGCGAGCCAGCAGGTCAGGCTCTCCCAGCCGAACAGGGCCCACAGATAGACCGCGAGCACCACATAGCCGCCGGTCAGCCACCCTGAAAGAGCGGTCAGCGAGACCACCATCATCCGCCCGTCCCAGCCGAGCCCGAGGGTGGCCAGCCACGGCGGCGGGTAGACGCGCTGGCGCAGCCGGTAGACCAGATCGTAATGGTGGAAGGCGAGCGCGCCGAGCAGAAGGAAGATCAGTACGGGGTTCAGCCGGTGGGCGAAGCCGACCGCGGCGATGAAGGCGTACTCGACGAGGCGCAGGATCGGCGGCACGAGCCAGTCGAAGCGGCCGTCGTGCGGGTGGGTGCTGCCCGGCCCGGCCAGCAGCAGCGTCACGGCGGGCGCGAAGACGGCCAGCCCGTCGGAGCCGGCCACGCCGATCAGCAGCAGCATGCCCGTGACGAACGTGCCGGCGAGCACCGGAGGCAGCGGCGGGAGCTGCCCGGCCACGAGCAGGCCCATGGCGCGCGAGAGCGGCCCGTCGTCGCGGTAGGCGACGACCGCGCTGTTGGGTACGGGGGTCAGGTGAACCGTCGTCATCGTGCCGACCTCGCGATCCGTCCGGCGAGCTGATAGAGGGCCGCGACGCCGCCCCAGCAGAGCAGGGACAGGAACGTGACGCGCGCGTTCCAGCCGGCGGCGGTGACGGCGATCAGCGCCATGCGCTCCCCGATGGGCAGGACGACGATCTTCTTCAGCCAGCGCGCGACCGTGCCGCGTTCGAGCCTCTGGGCGAGCTTCAGCACGCCCCCGTGGTCGCGGCGGACGTCGTGCGACTCCATCAGGGAGCGCGCGGGCCTGCCCCACATGGCGCCGACCTTGGCCGCGTCGGCGAGGGCTCCGGCGTACGTGGCGTCGATGGCGTGCCTGACGACCTGGAGGATCATGGCGCCCACGGCCAGCGGCCAGATCCCGGGACCGGCGAAGCCGAAGGCCAGGCCGACGTAGACGACGTATTCCTTGAGCCGGTCGGACATGCCGTCGGCCCACGCGCCGAGCGGGGAGAACGTGCGGGTGTAGCGGGCGAGCTGCCCGTCGAGGCAGTCGAGCGCGAACGACAGGTAGAGCAGCACCGCGCCGGCCAGCCGCCCGCCCTGCGTGCCGGCGGAGAACCAGACAGCCGCGAGCAGGGCCAGCCCGGCCGAGACGCCGGTGACGGTGTTGGGCGCGAGCTTGAGCCGGACCGCCGGTCTGACCAGGTGGCGGGTCCAGGACGAGACGAGGAACGTGGCGAGGAAACCGTCGTCGTCCTTGACGGAGGTGTCGAGCCTGACCTGCTCCTCGTCCACCTCCGACAGCCTGACGACGGCGGCGTCGGCGGCGTTCTGGCCGCTCACCCGCTCGGCGTGCAGCGGCCCGATCGCCGCGGCGCGCACGCCGACGCCCGATCTGACCAGGCCGACCAGCAGCAGATCGACGGCCTCGACCGCGGTGACGGGGCCGAGCTTGCCCGCCTCTGACAGCTCGGCCAGCTCTTCCGCGATGTCGGCGAGCGAGGTCAGGTCGGCCTCGCCGGCCTGCAGCACGCCTCTGAACGTGGCGTTGGCCTCAGGCACGAGGTGGAACGAGCTGCCCGCGGCGACGACCTTGCCGCCCTCGACGCGTACGGGAGGCCGCAGCGGCGAGGTGACCACGTCGTGGGCGATGAGCGCGGCGGTGTCGCGGGAGGGGTGTTCGAGCAGCAGCGCGAGCGCCTCGGTGTGGGCCACCAGGTCGGCGGGGAGCACGGCCACCGTGCCGGTGGTGGTGCGCGCGATCTTGGCGACGCCGCGCAGGTCGGCCCCGAGGCCGCCGCCGGCGCTCACCACCAGGACGTCGCGGACGGGCAGCACGGCGAGCTGGTCGTGGAGGCGGTCGAGCAGGGTGCCGTCACCGCTGGAGAGCCTGCACGCGGGCGTGGTGGCGAGCAGCACGGCCGACGTGGTCGTGCCCCCGCGGATCAGTGAGTCGGGCAAAGCGCAGATCTCCTCCCGGCCGGGGTGGAGTGCGGTCACTTGGGGGTGCGTAGACACAGCGTAGCGACAGGTCACCGCGATATCACGGACCAGCGGCACTACGCTGCCGGTATGGATTCACCGCTGCGGTCGGTTGGAGTGCTCCTCGCGGGCGGCGTGGGGCAGCGGGTCGGGCTCAGCACGCCCAAGCAGCTCATCGAGGTCGCGGGCCGGACGATCATCGAGCATTCGCTGGCCGTCTTCGAGGGCGCGCCGGAGATCGACGAGGTCGTGGTGCTGATGACACCCGGATACGCCGGCCGGGTCAGGGAGATCGTCGCCGCGGGCGGATACCGCAAGGTCAGCAAGGTCGTGGACGGTGGCGCGAGCCGGACGGAGAGCACGTGGCGGGCGCTGGCCGCGCTCGGCGCGGCGGAGTGCAACGTGCTGCTGCACGACGCCGTACGCCCGCTGCTGGAGCCCCGGATCATCACGGAGTGTGTCAGGGCGCTGGAGGCCCACGAGGCCGTCAACGTGGCGATCCCGAGCTCCGACACCGTCTTCGTGGCGGTTCCAGGGCCGGGCGGCGAGGTGATCGGCGAGGTGCTGGACCGGGCGCGGCTGCGGCGCAGCCAGACCCCGCAGTGCTTCCGGCTCTCGGTGATCCGCGAAGCCTACGAGCGGGCGATGGCCGACCCCGGCTTCGGCGACCTGCCCGCCACCGACGACTGCGGCGTGGTGCTGCGTTATCTGCCCGAGGTGCCGATCCACCTGGTGGCGGGCAGCGAGCACAACATCAAGGTCACCCATCCGGCCGACCTGCGCATCGCGGAGCTGCTCTTCGGGCTGCCCGCCGCCGTGCCGACCGGCGCCGCCGACCGGCTGGCCGAGCAGGTCGTGGACGTGGTGGGCGAGTCGGCGCCGGCCGGGCCGGCCCGTGGCGCCGACGTACGCGTGCTGACCAGGGCCGACGGCGTGCGGCCCGAGGACTTCGACACGGTGGCCAAGGCGCTCGACGACGTGGGCCCGGCCGATCACGTGGTGCTGGCGGCGGGCGCGAGCTCATCGGGCGACCTGGTCACGGCGAGCGGCGACAGCGTCGCCGACGTGGTCGCCGCCGGCCAGCTCGGCGCGCTCAACGTGGCCCGCGCCGCCCACCCCTATCTGCGGGCCGCGGCGCGGCGGTCGCGCCCGAGCCTGCTGCTGCAGGTGCCGCCGGGATCCGGGGCCCTGCTACGCGCGGGCGCAGCCGCGGTGGCCGCGCTCACCAGGGCGCTGGCCCGCGAGTGGGCCGCCGACGGCCTCAGGGTCAACTGCGTCAATACCGGCGCCTCTCCCCTCCTCGTCTCGCAGACCTCGCTGGACATCCTCATCTCCGACCTATCAGGGCAAGTCATAGACGTGCGCGTGGACGGCGCTTGACCTGAGCATTGTTACCGTGCGATCACATGAGGAGACTCATCGTGATCGCGGCCCTGCTCGGCTGCTACCCCGCGCTGCTGGTGACGGCGCTGTGGCCGGCTCCGCTGCTGTTCGGCGCGGTGGCCGTGGCCTCGTACGCCGTCGAGTGCGTCGCGCCGCACGCCGCACGCCCGCTGCCCGACCTGCTCGGCAAGGTGCACCTCGGGATCACGCTGCGCTTCGCGGTGCGCGAGACGCTGGCGCTGCTGCTGGTGGCGCGGACGGCGGGGGCCGATTCACCGTGGTTCGTGGCGCTCGCGGCCGGCGTGCTCGCCCTGCACGCCGTACGGGCGCTGCACACGGGCCTGGCGATGCGGTTGCGGCAGACGCTCAGCCGCATGCCGGTGACCACCCGCAACATCGACGTCTCCGCGCTGCGCATCCCCAAGATGCCGCCCAGGCGGCTGCGTGACGCGCGCAGCGTGCCGTTCCTCTACCTGGACACCCTTCCGGTGCTGGGCGCGGTCCACGGGGCCGTGCTCGCCACCCTGGGGGCCGGGGTGGCGCTCGTGGCCGGGCTCGTGGCGGCGCTCGCGCTCATCCCGTACGTGCGCCGCGCCCTGCCCCTCACCGACCGCGCCAACGTGCTGCGGGTGATCGGCGAGCAGGTCGAGCGGTACGCCCCCGAGATCATCCTGTACTTCTCCGGCGCCACCGCCGCCGCCTACCAGGCCAGGATGTGGCTGCCCACGCTGGAGCGGCTCGACCGGCGGGCCATCGTCGTGCTGCGCGAGCGCGGCATGGCCGCGCATCTCGAAGGCACCAGCCTGCCGATGGTGTGCATCCCGTCGTCGGCCGACCTGATGAGCTTCCGCGCGCTGGCCGGGGCCCGGCTCTGCCTGTATGTCGCCAACGTCGGCAGAAATGTGCACATGCTGCGCATCCCCACCCTGCGCAGCGCGTTCCTCAACCACGGCGACAGCGACAAGGAGGCCTCGTTCAACCCGTTCTCACGGGTGTACGACGAGGTGTGGGTGGCCGGCCCCGCGGGCCGCGACCGCTACCGCAAGGCCAAGGTGGGCGTCAGGGACGAGAACATCCACGAGGTCGGCCGGCCGCAGCTGGAGGGCATCTCGACGGAGGGGCCCGGCCTGCCGTACCGGACCGTGCTCTACGCCCCCACCTGGGAGGGCTGGAACGACGACCTGTTCCACACCTCGCTGATCACCATGGGCCCGCGCATCGTGCGGGCGCTGCTCGACCACCGGCCGCCGCTGCGCGTGATCTACAAGCCCCACCCGCTGACCGGGCATCGCGACAAGAGCGCCACCCGGGCGCACAGGAAGATCGTGGCCATGATCGAGGCGGCCGAGCTGGCCAAGTCGAAGGCCCGGCATCCCTCGCACGGGACCGGGGAGGAGGAGCAGCGGATCAGGCACCTGATCGTGGACGGGCCGGAGCCGCACCTGTACGACTGCTTCAACGAGTGCGACCTGCTGATCAGCGACATCTCCAGCGTGGTGGCCGACTTCCTGGCCAGCGAGAAGCCGTACGCGGTGACGAACGTGGCCGGGCTGCCCGAGAGCGCCTTCCACGAGCGTTACCCCAGCGCCGAGGCGGGGGTGTTGCTCGGCGAGGACCTGTCGAACCTCGCCGAGTTCTTGGACGGGGATGACACCCTGGCCGGGGCCAGGGTCAAGCTCAGGAGCCGGCTCTTCGGCCCGGAGTATCCGGACGCGCTGACCCGCTTCAACGCCGCCGTCGAGCGGGTCTTCGCCGGCTCATGACCGCACGCGCCTGAATCGGGCAGGACCGGCTACTCGCCGAAGCGCGGCGCGGGCTCCTCTCTCCTGACGGCCTGCCCCGGCGGGCGGGCCAGCTTTCTCGGGCTGGTCAGGAAGCCCCAGCCCCAGGAGCAGTGCATGGTGGCGTACACGAGCGGCAGCCGCAGCTTCGCCGCCCCCGGCAGCCCGCTGCCCGTCACCGCCGAACCGGCCACGATGGCCAGCGCGTAGCCGCCGGGGACGATCAGCGCGAGCGGGAAGAACGGCGAGACGAGCAGCCCGAGCAGCATCGCCAGCACCGCGGCGGGCGGCGCCAGGTAGCGCAGGTTGATCGTGCCCTCGTGCGTGCGCGAGACCACGCGGCGCCAGCGGCCGTAGTGGAAGTACTGCTTGGCCAGCGCCTTCGCGTTGGGCCTCGGCCGGTAGGAGACCCGCATGCGCGGCTGGAACCACACCAGGCCGCCGGTCTGGCGGATGCGGTGGTTCATCTCCCAGTCCTGGGCCCGCTGGAAGTGCTCGTCGTAGCCGCCGACCCTGGCGAGGGCGGAGCGGCGGAAGACGCCGAGGTAGACGGTGTCGGCGGGACCCGCCGTGCCGCCCACGTGGAAGGCGGCGGCGCCCACGCCGATCTTGGACGTCATGGCGCAGGCGACGGCCTGCTCGAAGGGGGTGATCCCCTCGGCCGCCATGACGCCGCCGACGTTGTCGGCGCCGGTCTCCGCCAGCGTCTCGACGGCGACGCGCAGGTAGTCGGAGGGCAGCATGGCGTGCCCGTCGACCCTGGCGACGATGTCGTTACGCGAGGCGGCGATGGCCGCGTTGAGCGCGTTGGGGGTGCGGCCCGTCGGGTTGGGCACCACCGTCACCCGTCTGTCGGCCGCCGCGATGGCGTCGGCGACCTCCTGGGTGCGGTCCTGGGACGGACCCACGGCGAGGACGACCTCGATCTCGCCTGGGTATTGCTGGGCGAGGACCTGATCGACGGCCTCGCGGAGGTGCCGCTCCTCGTTGAGGACCGGCATGATGACGGAGATGGGGGGCCAGCCGCGCGTCTCCGCGGGCGCGTGCGGCGAGTCGGGGAACTGCTTCATGGCGGGGCTCACGCTACTGTACGACCAGGGGAGGAGGGCAATCGAAGGCCCCGATCCACCGGGGTGACAAAAGGGGGACGGCATGCGCGACCCGGGCGAGGAGGACGGCGGTGTGCTCGTGGGCGGCGACGCCTACGGAGGCGTCAAGCTGACACCCGTCCGCACCCGGAGGCCGCGCAGGAGCGCCAGGGCCCGCCGCCGCAACGTCGTGCTGGCCGGTCTGCTGTCCACGGGCGTGCTGGTCACCACGGGTGTGGTGTGGGCGACCCCGCGCCAGATCGGCACGGTGGACGCCGGGGTGACCGCGCCCTCGTCGTCGGGCGCCGAGAACATCCTCATGGTCGGCGTCGACAAGCGCGACGACCTCACCCGCCAGCAGCAGAACCGGCTCAAGCTCGGCCGCGAGGCCGGCCAGCGCACCGACACCATGATGGTCATCCACCTGTCGGAGGACCACAGGAAGGTGACCGTGGTCAGCCTGCCGCGCGACACCTGGACCACGGTTCCCGGCAAGGGCGACCACAAGATCAACTCGGCGTACCAGTTCGGCGGGCCCAAGCTCGCCAAGCAGACCGTCGAGGCGGTCACCGGGCTGCAGATCAACCGCTACATCGAGGTCAACATCCTGGGCTTCATCGACGTGGTCGACTCACTCGGCGGGGTCACCGTCTGCACGCCCGTGCCGATCAACGACACCAAGATCGCGCTCAACCTGCCGGCCGGCACCCACCAGCTCGACGGCGTGCAGGCGCTCGGCTACGCCCGCACCCGCGCCACCGCCCGCTCCGACCTCGACCGCATCGACCGGCAGCAGCAGGTCATCTCGGCCCTGCTCAACCGGGCGCTCAGCGCCGACACGCTGGCCAACCCGGCCAAGCTGGCCTCGTTCGTCAACTCGACGCTCAGCACGGTCAAGGTCGATCCCGACGACGGGCTGATCGGTCTCGCCACCCAGATGCGCGACGTCTCGCTCGACGACGTGACGTTCGCCGAGGTGCCGCTGTCCGACGTCGACTTCAAGACGCCCACCGGCGAGTCGGCGGTGCTGTGGGACAAGCAGGCGGCCCGCGAGATGTTCGCCGCGATCGACGCCGACCGCGACCCGGCCAAGCCCACGCCGAGCGCCGCCCCGACGCCGTCGGCCAAGCCGTCCGCGATCCCGCCCGGCGAGATCTCGCTCAAGGTCAAGAACGGCACGCTCATCACCGGCCTGGCGGCGCGCGCCAAGACGGCGCTGGTCGCGTACGGGTTCAAGGTGCCCGGCGATCCCGGCAACACCACCAAGAAGGACTACAAGAAGACCATCGTCCGCCACGGCGAGGGCCAGGAGGCGGCGGCGAAGGTCGTGGCGGCGGCCATTCCCGGGGCGGAGATCCGCAAGACCGACACCGAGGGCATCGAGGTCATCCTGGGCAGCGACCAGCTCAAGGTCAAGCAACCGAAGGCGAATGCCACGCCATCCGCGAAGCCCGGCGTTACACCAACCACCAAAACGGCAATGGACAACATATGTAAGAAATAGGCATATCTTTCTGGGCTCGGGGCAGGTGAGGCCAATGGTGGTCAGGTGTTGGCGGGAGGGCCCCTTCACGGTGGTCCGTGTCGTGGGCGACCTGGACGTCGCGGGCGCGCCCCGGCTCCGGGCCGAGCTGGAACAGGCGCTCGGCGCTCCTGCTCCCCTCAACCTGATCGTGGACCTCACCGAGGTGCCGTTCTGCGACTCGGTGGGCCTGGGGGTGCTCGTGGCCACGCTCAACCAGGTCCAGCGCCTGAGGGGGCGGATGGTGCTGGTGGTCGGGCCGGGGATGATCCGGCATCTGCTGACGATCACGAACCTCGACCGGCATTTCGCGACCAGCGAATCCCTCGACGAGGCCCGTACGGCGCTGGGCACCGCCGCCTGAACACCCTCCCTGAGCTCGGTCCGAGCTCCGCTCGGCACTCAGCTCGGCGCGGCTTTGCGGTGGAGGCGCGCGAGAACGTGATCTCCGCTTGATCGCGCGGACGTGTGCGAGAACATGATGGTCATGTCATCGCGGGCGCATCTCCTCCCGACGTATCAGGCGTCGCGGGAGAGCCCTCTCACGTGCGGAGGCTTCCACGTTGTTCGACGAGTTCCCCGAGCCCGCGCGCTCCCAGCTCAGGGCCGCCCATGACGAGGGCAGGACCCAGCCTGAGTGGTGCTTCGCGGAAGGGCGGGCGCGCCTGGCCTACTGGGCGCCCTTCCCCGGCTCGGAGCCGGCGATCGTCTGGCAGTTCGACCCGGGACCCGACCCTCTCGCCGCCGCCGGCCTGCTGCGCCGCAGCCTGGACGCGATGGGGCTGACCAAGATCATTCATGACATCCCGCTCAAGACCGGGCTCACCCCTGTCGTCGATCGCGCCGTCGAGCACGAAGCACTCATCGAGGCCGGATTCACCATGGAGGTGGAGCGGCTGCTGCTGGAGTGGGTGGCGGGCAGCGACGTCCCGGACGATCCGGGGCGGCTGACGTACCGGCCCGCGCGCCGCATGGACCCCGACGCGGTGATCGACATCCTCGTACGCGTCTCCGAGGGCTCGCTCGACCACGACACCCGGGTCGAGGTGGCCACGTCGGGCGCGGAGAAGGAGGCCCGATGGATGTACGACGACCTGTTGAACCGCAAGGCCAAGCCCGGCTGGTTCGTCATCGGCCACCTTGGTGACGTCCCCGTCGGCCTGGTGGCCCCCGACGACCACTCGATCGCCTACATCGGCGTGCTGCCCGAGCACCGCGGCCGCGGCTACGTGAACGACCTGCTGGCCCACGGCACCCGTACCCTCGCCGAGGCCGGCCTGCGGCGCATCGTCGCGGCCACCGACGTCGCGAACGTCCCGACCGCCGACGCCTTCCTGCGTGCCGGATACTCGGAGACCGGCCGTCTCTACCGCTACTACTGGAGGGCATCTTGAGACTCGGAGTCATGTTCGACCGCGACCTGCCGCCCGAGCAGCTCGTCCCGTTCGCCAAGACGCTCGACGAGACGTCCGTGGACGATCTCTGGGTGGTCGAGGACCTGGGCTGGACCGGCGGCGTCTCGTCCGCCGCGACGGCGCTCGCCGTCACCTCCCGGCTGCGGGTGGGCATCGGCATCACCCCCGCGCCGCTGCGCAACCCCATGCTGCTGGCGATGGAACTGGCCAACCTGGCCCGCCTGCACCCCGGCCGGCTGGCCGCCGGCATCGGGCACGGCGTGGGCGCCTGGATGGAGCAGGTGGGCGCCGCCGTCCCGTCGCCGCTCGCCCTCCTGGAGGAGACGATCACGTCCGTACGCGCGTTGCTGCGCGGCGAGAGCGTGACCCTCGACGGGAAGTCGGTCCGTCTGGACGGCGTCACGCTGGTGCACAAGCCCGCCGTGCCGCCGCCCGTGCTGGCCGGAGTCAAGGGGCCGCGCTCGCTGGCGCTGTCCGGCCGGGTGGCCCAGGGCACGATCCTGCCCGAGGGCGTCGGCCCCGACCAGTTGCCCGGAGTGGTCGAACGGATCGGCGCGACCGAGGAGCACGAACTGGTCGTCTTCGCCTACCTGCGCGGGACCGCCGAGCTGGACGAGGCCGCGCAGTCGCTGCTCGACGGGCAGGCGGAGTTCCTGGGGGTGGCGCCAGAGGACGTGGCGATGGCGTCCGGGGCGGCTGAGGAGGCCGCGGAGTGGGTCAAGAGCCTGTGGGCGGCAGGGGCGGACACGGTGGTGCTCCGCCCGGTCGGCGCCGACCCACTCGGCCAGGTGCGCACCCTGCTCGCTGCTCTGTAAGCGACCGAGGCCCCGGCCGAACGGTTCCCGGACCGGCCGAACGGATGAGGGAGCCGCGGGCGGTTCGGCCGGATGGCCGATGGGGGCTGGAGCGGCGCTCGGCCACGATCGTGACCATGAGGCAGATCACGGCATTTGCGGCATGCGCGGCGTTACTCGTCGCGACGACCGGCGCTTGTGGCGTGGAACTCGAAGCGGACGAGGTCCACGCCACCCGGTCGTTCCCGTTCACCGGAACCGACCTGAAGATCAACGCTTCCCTCGGCGGCGTGCGCGTGCTCCCTGGCACGAGCGGCACCGTACAGGTGGAGCGCTGGCTGCGCGGCAAGGCGGCCACGGACGACCCCGCCTGGTCCCTGCGCGACGGCGACCTGCACCTCAGCGCGGACTGCAACCTGGTCTTCGGCGACTGCGGCGCCCGCTACCACGTCAAGGTCCCGCCCGGCGTGAAGCTGTCGGTCGATGCCGGGGACGGCGTCATCCTCAACGACCTCACCCAGGACGTGGACGCGGTCAGCGGGGACCGCATCCAGGTGACGGGCGCCTCCGGCCGGCTGCGGCTGCGCAGTGAGGGCCCGGTCACGGCCGAGGGCCTCAAGTCGGCCGAGGTACGGGTACGCACCTTCGACGGAGCCATCGACGTGGCGTTCACCGCCCGGCCCACCAAGCTCGACCTGCAGTCCACGGACGGGAGGGTGACGGCGAGAGTGCCCTCAGGTGCCTACGCGGTCACGGCGGGCAGCAAGGAGGGCAGCGAACGTTCCGAGGTCGAGCACGACGGCAGGAGCGACAGCACGATCGTGGTGCGCAGCACGTCGGCCGACGTCCGGATCCTGCGGAACTGACCCGGCGGCTCTCAGGCCGCGATCCGAAGGGACGGCCCTCGTGCGGGGTGCGGCCCTGTCGCCGCCCGGCGGCGACAGCGGCGCACATCGCACCCGTACGCTCTCCGGCCCGCCGCCACCGGGAGCGTCGTACACGCTCCCCGGCCCGCTACCACCGAAGCGCCGTGCACATCCTCGGCCCGCTACCGCCGGAAGTACGTCATACGGCGTGCTACTGCCAGATTGCGGCGTACTTGCCGTTCTCGGCGTTGACCTGCACGGGGTGAAGACCCTTGGCCTTCAAGTCGTCGACGCGCTTCTGGTAGCCGGCGGCGTTCATGTCCACGTAATGAGCCCAGGACTTCACCCCGTCCTTGCGCCACACCGCGCTGTAGGTGCCGTCGGGCGCCACGGAGACCTTGACCGGCCGGAAGCCCTTCTGCCTCTTGGCGTAGTACTCGGCCTGGTGCTGCTGCCTGCTCTTGCCGTACGTGTAGTACCAGGCGCCGGAGCTGGCGCTCCAGACGCCGACGTAGCGGATGTCGCCGGGGGTGCCGTACGCGTCCACCGAGCTCAGCGCGAGGCCCTTGGCGGCGGCCTGCTTGTTGGCGGCGCCGAACTGGGCGGGCGTGAGCCCGGACTTGGCCACGAACGCGCCGCTCTTGCGCTCGAAGACGGCGGTGAACACGGGCGAGTCGGCCGGGCCGGTGGCGGAGACGGAGGTCGGCTGCGCTCCCTCCTTCACGGCGGCGTCGAACCGCTTCTGGAACCCACTGGCCGACATGCCCTGCCAGATGCCCCAGTCGTTGGACGCGCCGCCCTTGATCCAGACGGCGGCGTACCGCTCCCCGTCCGAGACGTTCACCGTGATCGGCCGATAGCCCTGGTTCTTGAGCCGCGTCACCCGGCTCACGCTCTGACTGGCGCTGAGCCCGTGGTAGGCGGCCCAGGCCGGCGCGCTCTCGGCGACGGCGGCCGGCGCCGCCGTCCCTGCGGTCGCCGTCCCTGCGGTCGCCGCCGCTCCGGCTAGCACGGAGGTGATGATCGCGATCTTTTCAGAGGTCCTCATGACCCTCCCATGACGACTTCTTGACTCGGTCGGTGATGAGGACCGACCCTAACAGCCCTCGTCAACACCTCGCAGGCCCGCCTCACGCCGCCCAAACAGCACGAGATCGTGGAAAACAGGGCTCGGCCTGGACATCAGCCGCACCAGCGCCCACGATGAGGGCCAGTCGAGCGTTCCTCATGGAGGACCCATGAAGGCTCACCAGCGCGGCCCCGTCCGCCGCGTGGCCGCGTCCGCCGCCGTCATCCTGGCCACCTTCGTCCTGACCTCCGCACCGGCCGCCCAGGCCGAGCAGGTGGGCGGCGGCACGGAGACGGACTCCACGGTGGTGCGGACGCCGCAGTCCGACGAGTGCGACTACGCCCGCACCGACCTCTGACCGGACCTTCACACGCCGGCCCGAGCCGTCAGCGGCCAGGCGCGGTGCTCACTCGTCGGCCGTCGTGACGCGCCGGGCCTGGTGGGCGGCCTCCGGGTGGTCGGACGCGCGTACCCGCCGCACCAGCTCCCGCCAGGGCGCCGCCCAGCCCGATCGGGGACCGCAGGACGCGGCCAGCGCCATGGCCAGCAGCGCGCCCTTCTCCCCCTGCCCGGCCAGCCACTCCGCCTGCGGCAGCACCTGCTCCAAAGGCACGTCGCCGGCCGACTCGGCCAGGTAGTGGCCGTTCTCGACCGCGGAGAGCACGCCAGGGACCGTCGCCACCAGCCGTTCCAGCGCCGGTCGGGGGTCGTCCCAGTCGACGGTGCCGGCCAGCGGCTCGGCGGCCAGGTCCGGCGGGAGGTCGTCGGGCAGCCCGGGCACGATCGGCTCCCTCTGAGCCCGGTGCCACCAGCGCAACTGCGCGACGAGATCCCCCAGCCGCTGGGCGGCCGGGCGGTCGCGGTCGGCTCCCGCGTCGGGTTCTGCGGGCGCGGCGGCGAGGGCGCGTACGGTCCGCCGCAGCACCCGCGGCTCGTAGCCCGAGCACGCACCCGTGACCAGCCCGCCTACGGCGGCCTGCCAGCCCGCCGTGTCGTCGAGATCGCGGGCGATCCCGGCCAGCCGCTCCATGGCCTCGGGCGCGTACGCCACCCAGCGGGGCAGCGCCGCGACGGCGAGCAGCCGTACCGTCCGCTCCTCCGCCAGCGTGGCGGCGACGACCAGCCCCCCGAACGCCGCCCGCCACCGCCCCGGCACGTCCAACGGCCGCGTATCCAGCACAGGAGCCACCAGATCCGCCACCGCGCCACCCGGCGCACCACCGGCCACGCCGGGCGGCACGCTCCGCGCCATGGCGACCGCCTCCCTGAGAAGGTCCCAGGCGCCCGGTTCGTCGAGCAGGCCGAGGGCCGCCGAGACGATCGCCACCCGCACGTCCTTGTGCTGCCCCTCGGCCTCCCACAGGCGGCGCAGCCGCGCCATCGCGCCGGGCGCGCGGTGCCGGGCCAGCAGCCGGACCGCCTCCTTGCGCGCGGTGACCTTGCCCTCGGCCAGGACCGGCTCCAACGCCGCCGGCAGCTCCGCCGGCCGGACGAACCGGGCCGCCCGCGCCGCCGCGGACACGGCCACGTGGGCGTCGTCCGAGCCCGCGTACTCCAGCAGCTCGGCCAGCACCTCCTGCGGGCGCGCCGTCCAGGGCAGCGCCGCCAGCCTCGCCTGCCGCAACACCGGCTCCGCCTCCAGGTCGCGCAGCCGCCCGGCCTCGATCGCCGGGATCTCGCCCATCATCCGCACCGCCTGGGCCCGCTCGTGCAGCGGCAGCGACGTGTTCCACACGACCCGTTCCAGCAGCTCCGCGTACGCCTCGCGCTGCCGCGCCGTCCACCGCCGGACATACGGCCGCGAAACGTAACGGACCCGCCGCACCCCGCTCTGGGCGAAGCGCCCCTGGTGGGCCCGCCGGCTCAAGACATGACTCAGCAGGTCCGTACGCCGCGCCGTCAGCTCGTCGAACACGGAGCCCAGCGCCACCACGGACGGATCGGCCGCCAGCAGCCCCTCGACCCGCTCGCCCCTGGTGCGCGGCGGCTCCAGCCAGAGGTCGACGGCCCGGATCGCGTCGGACTCGCTGGTGGCCGTCAGCGCGCGTTCCAGCGCCCGCCGCAGCTCGGGCAGGTCGTGGCCGCGCCGGCCGAGCGCCGAGGCGAGCAGGAAGGCGAGCTGGTGCCGGTCGTGGCGGGCCTCCGCCTCCAGGTAGGGGGCGAGCCGGCGTACCAGCTCGCCTTCCTGGCCCCGCCGCAGCACCTGCGACAGCCGGTGCACGGAGACGATGCCCACGGAGCCGGCCAGCCGTTCGAGTACCCGCAGCCCGTACTGCAGCAGGGCGGCCTCGTCCTGCCGCGCGCCCTCCTCGAAGATCGCGGCGGCCAGACGGGAGAGGTTTCTCCGCGTCTGGTAGGAGCAGTCGCGGGCGTTGACCGCGTCCTCGACGAACCGGTCCAGCACGGGCACGTGCCCGGCCGTCCACAGCCGCGGCGGGATGCCGGTCAGCGCCTCGACGGCGGCCTGGCGTACCGGGTCCTGCTCGTTGCGCAGCCGCCGGAGCGCGTCCAGCATCCGGGTGACGACCTCGGGATCGCGGGCGCGCCCCGAGCAGGCGATCAGGTTCCGGTAGCCGTCGGCGCGGTCGAGCGCGTCGGAGCGGCGGGTGGCGGCCCGCAGCACGGGCTCGGCCTCGTCGTACGGGAGGAAGGCGGTGATCTGCCGGGTCTGCCGCGGATCGTCGGCGACGGAGCGCAGCTCCAGCATGCGGCGCGCCTCCGCGACCCGGCGGCGCAGCGGCAGGACGTCCAGCAGGTAGGGGGAGTAGATCGCCTGGGACTGGTCGGCCCCCGCCATCACCTCGGTGAACAGCGCGTCCCTGCGCGCGGGCGCCACCGAGCGCAGCAGGTTGATCAGCGACGGCTCGTCGTCGCGCAGCGCCCGCCCCAGCTCGGCCAGCCGGGCGTCGGGAAGCAGGGCCAGCCGCCGGCGGACGGACCTGCGCCGCAGCAGACGGGTGAGCTGGTGGCGGTGGCCGGGGGTCAGGTAGAGGGCCAGCGTACGCACCGGATCGGCGTCCAGCAGCCGGCCCGCGCAGTGCCAGCTCCGGTTGGTCGGGTAGCGCTCCAGCAGCGCGATCACCCGCTCGGGGGCGTGCGTGGCGGCCACCTCGATGCCCGAGGTCGTCGCCGTCCACCAGGCCTCGCGCAGCGGACGGGGCAGCTCGGCCAGCGCCGACTCGGCGTGGTCGAGCACCGTGTGGGGATGCCGCCTGGCCAGGGCGCCCCAGTTGGGCACCGCGTACGCCAGGTCGCCGAGCCGGGCCGCGACCGCCTCGGCGGAGCAGACGGCCAGCAGCCCCGCGGCCTCGCGGTCGCCCCAGCGCCCGCATGCCTCGTCGACCAGGCGCTCGGCCAGATCGCTCCTGCGCTCGCGCCGGACGGCCCGGTACGCGGCCGCACGGTGGGCGGCGGGGGCGTCGCGGACGATCTCCATGACGGCGTCGTCGGGGATGCCCAGCCTGATGGCGTGGCCGATCGCGTACTGGGATATGTCGGGATCCGGGTCGGCGGTGGCGCGGACGAGGTGCGGGAGGTGCCCGGCCATGACAGCCAGCCGCGCCGCGAGCAGCCGCTCGTACGGGCCGCGTTCCGACAGAGCCGTGAGCAGGGCCTGGAGCTCGTCCGGCCGGCCCGCCAGCTCCCTCCCGCGCTCGGCCAGGCGGCGGGACCGCTGTCCGTGGGACAGGGGTTCGACCTCGTTGAGCAGTTCGTCCGGGGAGAGGGATTCAGGCCGCATAATCGCCTCATTATGGCGCTCGGCCATCGAGCAAGGCGCGTGCTTTTTCCGCCGCCGACCGGCCGCATGGGCGCTCCTCGTCGTGGCCGCCCACGCTCATCTCACGTCGTCGTGACCGATCCGGCGACCAGCTCCACCTCGAAGCCGTCCGCGTTCTCCAGGTAGGCGGCGTAGTGCGCCTCACCGCCGGCGTACGGGTGGCGGTCGGGGAACATCAACGTCCAGCCGTACGCAGTCGCCCGCTCCGCCAGGGCGTCCACCCGCGCGCGGTCGCCGGCGTGGAAGGCGAGGTGGTTCAGCCCAGGGCGGAGGCGGTCGTGCCGCCCGGCGCTGAGCGCGGGCGACTGCTCGAACACCAGGTACGTCGCCCCGAGCCGCCAGCTCCGGCCGTCCTCCCACTCCTGGTACGGCTCGTAACCGAACTCCTCCAGCAGCCACCGCCAGGCGGCGACGGCCCGCCGCAGGTCGGGCACCCAGATCTCGACATGGTGCAGCGCACCGACAGCGGGTTCTCTGGTCATGCCCCCGATTGTCCTCCCGCCGCTTGACCTCAAGTTTGGTTCAGTTCCTAACGTCGCTGGTGACGAAAGGAGCAGGACGATGACGACATTGGTGACCGGCGCGACGGGGAACACCGGCAGGCACGTGGTGGCGGAGCTGGTCCGCCGGGGAGAGCGCGTGCGAGCGCTGACCCGCGACCCGGCCAAGGCGCGCTTCCCCGACGAGGTGGAGGTGGTCGAAGGCACCCACACCGCGCCACAGGAGCTGGGCCCCGCCCTCGACGGCGTCAGCCGGTTGCACGTCACGGTGACGGCGGGACTCGCCGGGGCCGCGCCCGAGCTGGTACGGCGGGCGGTCGACGCCGGCGTGCGCCGGATCACCGTGGTGTGGGGCGGGTACGTGGGCCCCGCCGAGCAGGCCGTGGCCGAGTCGGGGGTGGAGTGGACCCGCCTCGAACCGCAGGAGTTCATGTCCAACGCCCTGACCTGGGCCCACTCGATCCGCGCCGAGGGGGTCGTGCGCGAGCCGTACGACCACCCCGGCGCGCTCGTCCACGAGGCCGACATCGGGGCGGTGGCGGCCGTCGCGCTGCTCGGCGACGGCCACGCGGGCCGCGCCTACAACCTCACCGGCCCCGAGGCGCTGAGCACGAGCGAACGGGTCGCGATCCTGGGCCGGGCGATCGGCCGCGACCTGGCCTTCGTCCCCATCACGCCAGAGCGGGCGGTGAACCGGCTGGTGGCCACCGGCGTGTCGCGGGCGGACGCCGAGTACGTGATCGGCTGGCACGCCGCCGCGAGCATGGAGTCCAAGACCGTCGTCGACACCGTCGAGCGGGTGACCGGCCGGCCGGCGCGCACCTTCACCCAGTGGGCCACCGAACACGCCGGCCGCTTCGCCTCGTAACGGCGAACCCGGCTCCGCATAGGGGGCGAAATGCCCGCTGCCGACATGGTTGGATCAGACCGACCCGACCGGCGGCCCACTGGGGAGCGGCGATGCGATCGGCACGGCGATCAGGCGTCACGACCATCCGGCCGGCGAGGCGATCAGCGGTCGCCCTCCTCACGATGACGCTGCTGGCGCCCCTGCCGTCCGGAGCCGCGCAGGCATCCGTACCGTCCGGCGCCGCGCAGGCGTCTGCGAAGAAGGATTTCGTCCGGTACGCCGACAACAGTTGCGTCGGCAAGAACGGCAAGGTCCGCCGGTGCGCGCCCTGGCGCCTGCGGCTGCGGAGCGGCAGGGTCGTCCGGCTGCCGGACGCGAGGGTGTTCACCGGCGAGGGGATCTTGGCCAAGACCCCGTTCGCACTCTCACCCCACGGCAGCCAAGCCGCCTATTTCCGACTTTCGGACAACGCCCTGGTCATCCGCGAGGTCACCACCGGCAACGTACGCGTCGTTCCCGGCCTGAGGTATCCCGTCACCGGGCCGCCCCCGCTGCTCGCCCTCTCCCCCGCCGGCCGTTACGTCATCCTCAAGCGCGAGGCCCTGATGCCCGCCCCGCCGTCGGAGCCCCTGAACCTGCAGGTGCCCCGGAAGGTGGTGGACACCGTCACCGGGCAGACGCGCACGCTGCCGCCCGGCGAGCTGCCGCTGAGCTTCAGCCCCGACAACGCCCACCTGCTCACGTTCCGGCAGGACGGCGACTACAACGTGGTCTACTCGACCAGGACGTGGACCGAGGTGCGGCGAGGCCCGCGTCTGAGCGGCCGCTTCGGCTCGCTCGCCATGGACGGCACCACGATCGCCCACCTGCGCGACGAGAATCTGCCCGACCACATCGTCTTCACCGACGTGACGACGGGCCGGAGGACGGCCAGAGCGCCGATCAGCCTGCCACCCGGCGAACTCGGCCACTGGCTGCTCTTCGACCGGGCGAACAACCTCGACGTGCGGACCAGCACGACACCGAAGGGCCGGGTGACGCGGACCTACCGCTTGCGCCGGGTGAACGAGGGCATGCGCGTGCTCGACACCTTCAAGCACCACCCGCGCGACACCTTGGACGTCGTCGCGGGTGGGTCCCTGCTCTGATCGGGGCCACCCGGCGGGCGTCAGTCCGACCAGGACTGCTCAGGAGCAGGTGAAGCCCTGCGGCGCGTCCCGGCAGAAATCGCGGAAATCGGTCAGCCATTCGGCGGTCGCCGAGTAGTTGCGGTCGAGCTCCTCGCGATGGAACTCGAAGGTGTCGGGTTCCGTGGTGACCGTCCCGTCGAGCAGCACCCGCCCCTCACCGGGCACGCCCGGCAGGTAGCCGTCGAGGAAGACGGCGATCTGACGGGCTTCCGCGCCGCTCAGCTCCACCCGGCCGTTGCAGCCGAGCGCCATCAGCGTCTCCTCGTCCAGCACACGGCCCCGCTCCAGCAACTCCAGGGTCGGCCGCCAGTTCCAGGCGTTGGCACGCAGCGACCTGCCGTCGGGCGTTCTGAGCGTCCAGGACACGCGATCCACCGTACCGGGCGCCCGGCGCCGGCATGGGGGACGGCGACGGCGTCCGTCCCCAACAAGCCCTTGACCTTGCCCCAGGGGCAAGCCTGGACGATGCTCCACATGAACACCATCGCGCTCCACACCGTCGAGACCCACTTCCGCGAGCAGATCGCCGCCGCCTGCGAGTCCGGCGAGGTGCCCGGCTTCGTCGCCGGCGTCCACCACGCCGGCGAGCAGATCATCGTCGCCCACGGCACCGCCAACCTCGCCACCGGCGCACCGATGCTGGAGGACACCGGCTTCCTCTTCGGCTCGGTCACCAAGGTCCTGACCACCACACTCGTCATGCGGCAGGTCGAACGCGGGCGGATCGGCCTGGACTCGCCGGTGGTCGCCCACCTCCCCGAGTTCGCCCTGGCCGTGCCGGACGCGGCGGACAAGATCCTGGTCCGGCACCTGCTCTCGCACACCAACGGCATCGACGCGGACCTGTACTTCCCCGACGCCAAGGGCCGCGACGCGCTGAAGGCGTACGTGGACGGCCTGGCGAGCGGGTGCGGCACCCTGTTCGAGCCGGGCGAGCGGCTCAGCTACTCCAACGGCGGCATGATCGTCGCGGGCCGCCTGCTGGAGGTGGTGACCGGCCTGCCGTTCGCCGACCTGCTCGCACGCGACGTCTACGCGCCCGTCGGCATGAAGGACTCCAGTACGTCCGCCGAGCAGGCCATCCTGCGCAGCACGGCCGTCGGCCACTTCCCCGACCCCGAGACCGGGCTGCTCCGGCCGACGAACATGTTCACCCTGCCCGAGACCTGGGGACCGGCCGGCGGCACCCCGATCGGCACGGTCGCCGACCTGCTCGCCTTCGGCCGCACCCACCTCGCGGGCGGCGTCGCCCCATCGGGCACGCGCGTCCTGTCGGCCGAGTCGGTCGCGCTGATGCGGCAGGTCTCGTACGACATGGACAGCCCGAACGTGCCGCCGATGGGACTGGGCTGGGTCCTGTACCCCTTCGGCGACACGACGGTGCTCGCCATGTCCGGCGCGTCGCCTGGCGGGGTGTCCCTTCTGTGCGTCGTGCCCGAGCACGACCTCGTCTTCGCCGCCTTCGGCAACACCCCGGGAGCTCTCATGCTCCAGGACCGGCTCCTGTGCCGGCTGCTGACCGACCACCTCGGCGTCGCGCTGCCCACGCTGGTCACCGGCGTGCGCGAGGACGTCGATCTGACTCCGTACGTGGGCACGTACCGCTCCGACCAGCTCCGCATCGACGTCAGCATCGTGGACGGCCAGTTGGAGGAGCGGACGACGTACGAGCCGGCGGACGAGTCGCAGGAGCGGATCTTCACCGAGTTCGCCGGCGGCACGACCTCCGCACCGCCGCAGCGTTACGTGCCGATCCGGCCGGGTCTGTTCGCGCCCGCCGGATATCCGATGGAGGTCTTCGACGGCTACCTGAGGCTGCTGCTGGTCTCCTTCCACGACGTCCGCGACGGCCGGGCGCGTTACCGCAACGCCGGCGGCCGCCTCACCCGCCGCACCTGACCCCCGAACCGCCTGACCCGCCTTTGCCCGCCCGAACCACCTGACCCGCCTTTGCCCGCCCGACCCGCCTGACCACCAGACCCGCCTGACAGCCTCCTTGGCCGCCCAACCCACCCGTAGACCGCTTGATGGAAGGATTCCCGGCATGTTCACGATCGGCCAGTTGGCGAACTACGCCGGGGTGACCACCAAGGCCATCCGTCATTATCACGAGCGCGGCCTGCTCCCCGAGCCCGGCCGCGACTCCTCCGGCTACCGCCGCTACACCGCCAAGCACGCCATCGACCTCGTCAAGATCAGAACCCTGGCCCGTGCGGGCGTGCCACTGGCCCGGATCAAGGACCTCCTGGACGCGGACCCGGACATCCTCACCGCGGCCGTCACCGAGATCGACCTCGACCTCCAGGACCGCATCGCGCAACTGGAGCGCCTGCGCGACCAGCTCACCCAACTCCAGGGCGGCGACCAGCTCTACGTCTCCCCCGAGGTCGCCGACCACCTCGACACCCTGCGCGACATCGGCGTCAGCGAGCGCCAGATCCAGCTGGAACGCGACGGCTGGATCCTCATGCAGACGGCCTCACCCGAGGACGCCGCCGTGTGGATCGCCGAGAAGCACGAGCTCATCGCCGATCCCGAGTTCCGTGCCCTCTACCTCGAACACGACGCCGCCTACGGCTGGTCGCCGGACGACCCCCGGCTCCCGGGGCTCGCGGACCGTACCCGCGACTGGTTCGCCCGCCACCACAGCCGCTCCGAGACCCGCCTCGTACAGAACCCGGCCGTCGCCCGGCTGGCCCAGCAGTCCCAGCCCGAAGCCTCCTCCCCGGCCTGGACCCGCCTGACCCGGCTCCTGCGGGAGGACTAGGGGCGACACCGGCTCGGCCGGACGACTACCCGGACTCGCCGCCGGCTCCCGGTTTCACGCCGAACGGGTTGTCAACGGCGTATCGCCAGCGCCCATCCTCCCCGCGTCGGGCGACATCCGTAGCGGTGCCCTCGATGTGCACGGGGTGGCCATCACCATCCGTGCCATCGATCGTCCAGTCGACGATCAGCAAGGCGATGTCGCCCGTGGTGTAGACGTGTCGCGGCCGGACGTCGATCGGCAGCCCGAGACTCAGAAATCGCTCGTTGGCGGCGCGAGCGTCCCGTCCCGTCAGCCCTGAGCCCGGTTCCGGTACGAACACCGCACCGCTCTCATAAACCTCCGCCACCGCCTCCGCGTCACCGCTGTTGAACCGCTCGGCGAACACCGCCGGCACGTCCTCGGGACGTTCGGCAAGCTGCCGCATCATCGCCGCACCCCTTTTCCAGCAGGTAGAAATCACTCAGACGCGGCTACGCTAGGAGGCGCCCTCGTGACTCACCAAACAGTTGGTCACCAACCTCGGCCGGGAGTGCCCGACGACCCTCGCGCGCAGGTCACCGAACCCACCCCCTCCTGCCCGGTGGAGATCACCCTCGCCGCCCTGCACGGCCGCTGGACGACCCTGGTGATCCGCGAATTCCTGCGCGGCGACCACACGTTCACCGAACTCCGCCATGCCCTGCCTGGGCTGTCGGACAAGGTCCTTTCCGAACGGCTGGCGCACCTGACGCGCGCCGGCGTACTCGATCGCCGCCGCCACCCCGGTTGGCCGCCCCGGGTCCGCTACACGCTCACCCCGCACGGACGCCACCTCGGCCCTGTCCTGCAAGCCCTCTGGGACTGGGGCGAGCGACACCAGCCACCCCCACCGGCCGACACCTGACGGCGTCAATGGCTCCCACCGGGGCATTGCCGTGGAGCAGACACCGGCCGATCATCGTCACTACACTTCTCCGATCGATCTTCTCCAGGAGAAGGTGGCATGACCCAGGAGCGGAACACGTCATCCCCGAAAGCGGCGCTGCTGCGTTTCAGCGCCGCTTTGACGGCGTCCGGGCCGGTGATCCTGACCGCTTTCGGAATCGGCAGGCAGACCGTCGGCTGGTTCTGCGCTCCACTGCCCTCCGCTTCCCATCCCTCAGCGGAAAACCCCTACCCGGCGGAAGAGTTCGAGGGTCCGTACTCGCTGGCGGGCCCCTCCGGATGGGGCTCCTACGCGCCGGACGACGTGCCGGGCGAGCTCCTGTTCTGGGGTGTGCTCCTGCTCCCGATCATCGTGGCCGGCCTCATCATGAACGCCTCCCACCGCGCCACACTCACGGCCGTCGCCACGATCGCCACCGTGCTCGCGTACGGACTCGTCATCGCCTTCTTCTTACCCGGTCCCGACCCGTGCACCGGCCGGCCCCATGCCGTCACCCCGCCCTGGCTCCTGATCACCTGCTACCCGCTGTCCGCCGGAGCCCTGCTCCTGACCGCCCGATCACCTCGCCCTCGCGGGAGGTACGGCCTCATCCTTTGGGCAGTCGCCGGAGTAGCCGCAGCGTGGCCGGCGCTGTTCGACCGAATCCCGCCCATGTACACCATGTTCATCACCGGCGACGGTGTTCGCCTTATTGAGGCGTCCGTCTGGGACGGCCTCGCGTCGTGGTTCGGCGACGCCGACAAGATCGGCCTGCCCCTCATCCTCGTCGCCCTCGCCGCGATCACCACGGCCACGGCTCCCCCACGCTGGAGACGCACAGCCGGCTTGACGTCCGCGGCGGCCCTGCTCCTGTTCGTCCTCGTCGAAATCGCGTCATACGTCAGCCACGGCACAGGCGTCTTCGACCTGCTTCTCACCGCTTCAACACCCTGGCGCCTGCTTCTCGCGGCCGCACTGGTCGCATCGGCCGCCTGGTACCCGCCACCACGTTTCTCCTGGACCGGCACCGTCCGCCTGGCCAGAAATCTGATGCGCCGCCCGCGGGCCAGAACGAGGTACGTCACCGTCACCCTGTTGATCGCCGCCGGCGCCCTCTGGCTGATCGCCTCCTCCTTCACCCCGACCCGCTAGGAGAACGACCGGGCAAGGCGCGGAGACGTCGGCCCTGATCCAGGTAACGCGCTATCCGCGGCAGCCTGCGAGCCACCTCCCGCTCATCGTCGAAATCCCACGGCTCCCCCGGGGGCCGCCACCGATGGCCGGAACCAGCGGAAACCCGCTCTCAACAGCCCGAGCCTTCAAGACTTCGCGGAGCCCGTCGGCATCTTCTCCGGTCGCCTTCTCATCGGCGTAATACGCCATGTAACCCAGCGATTCGAATCCGGGGCGAGGTGATTCCCCCGTGCCGTCGTACGACTCCTCCAGCTCCACCATCCGCAGAACCTGAGGCGCCTCGACCAGCCGATCAGGGCAGCCGGTCACCATCTCGAACGTCTCGCGTCCCAGGCTGGCGAGCCAGCGCACGAAGTACTCGCAGCCGTCCAGCGAACCCATCAGGAAGACGAACCAGTACGCCGCGTAGAGATCCACGGTGCAACCGCGGTTCATCGTGCTCGTCCACAGGTCGTGATCATCGACGATCCCATCGATGGGGCGCCGCGCGAGCTCGTCCACCAGCCACGCGACCCGCGCTTTCCTCGTGCTGCTCTCACGCCCGGAACGCTCGATCACATCCCAGAACTCATCGATGGTCATGCCGCGTGATGCTGGCAGCTCCGGCCCACCACGTAAAGATCGTGGCGACCGCACTCGGCATCTCCCACGCCCGCGTCTCTCAGATCGAGAACGGCGATCTGGACTCGATGGAACGCGACACCATCCGCGCTCACGCGGCCGCCCTCGGTGGCCACGTCGATGTGACGATCAGCCTCCGACCGCACTCGGTACGGGTCACCTGACCGCCGGCGGACCATGCGCCCGCCGCTGATCCCAAGCAGGGGCCGCCACCGCTCAGGTGAGCGCCCAAGGATTCTCCGGGCGTCACGCGGCGGCGGTGTGCACACTGGCCGGCCGGCGCGGGGCCGGCAAGACGCGGCTGGCCGCGACCTGCAGACTCGATGGACATCCGGCGACCGAGCAGAATGGTGTCACATGGGGCACGACGAGGTTTCCACATGGGACGGCGTCACACTGCGGTCGACTTACAGCGACAAGGTGATCGAGGGACGCGACAAGCTGGCCGACGCCGCACGTGACAGCGACTGGTCCACGGTCCTGGCTCTCCTCGAAGCGCACCCTGACTGGGTCAACAGCGGCAGAGCCGGCGGCAGCAGCTGGTACGCCCCGCTGCACCAGGTCGCCTGGCACGGTGCCGACGCCGACATCGCTCACCGGCTGGTCGCGCACGGCGCCTGGCGCACACTGCGCACGGCTCAAGGAGAGCGGGCGGTCGACATCGCCGATCGCAGGGGACACCATCATCTCCTGGTACCGCTCACGCCGGTTGTCCACCACCAACTGCCCGCAGAAACCCTGAGCTCGATTCAACACCACTTCCACCGGCTGATTCACGACCGTGCCGACGACCTGACCACCGAGCACCAGTTGCGTCTCCCCGAGCTGGAGCCACTCACTGAGCAACGCAACCCGGCCTGCTGGTTCGCCGTCCCCGGCATGTACGGCGGTTTCAGTTATCGACTGACCGGGGCCGAACTGACCGTGGAAAGCTGGAGCCGCATCGCCGGAGGATCAGGCCGGCGACACGTCATCGACGAACACGGCGCACGGCTTGTCGCCGAGGGTTTCGTCTGACCGACAAATCCAGACACGGCCTCACTGGCCCCGGTCACAGCGGCGCACCAGTCACAACCAGGTGATCGCCGTCGCCGGCCGATCTCTTTCAAGAGGACCTACGGGACGGCCGGTGCGGCCCCTTACCCGTGATTGACGTGCCTCCGAGCCAAGACAGCCAAGCGGGTCTCCTGCTGACCAGCCATCACGCGTCTGCGGTGCGGGACTCGGGCTGCCAAGCGTCGATGAACTCGTCAACCAGGTGCCGGCTCTCGGCGAGGGCCTCTTCCCCTCCGGCCAGCTCGACGTGCTCGGCGCGGTTCCACTTCTTGAACGTCGTCATCGGTCTACCCCACCCCTTCACCTTCAGGCTGGCGATACACAAGCCGCTCAACTCACCCACGAGCGACCTACCAGCGCGGGACCGCCCTCCGCGAGCCGATCCAGCGCGTCGACGACAAGCCGATGCGGCCCCTGGATCGCGCCCTGCTCCTGCGAGCGGACACGGGTGCGTGACATGCGATCGTGTGAGGTTATAGGACCCGTTCCGGTATTCAGCTGACGCGGCGGGGTTTGAGCTGGGGTTTGGGGGGCCGTGCCCCCCAAAAGACGCATTCTGAGCTTCTGTGCGCGAAGCACCGCTTTTGCGATGACCGTGCTTTCCCCCCGGGCCTACTTGAGGAGCTGCCGGGCCATGACCATGCGCTGGATCTGGTTGGTGCCCTCGTAGATCTGGGTGATCTCCGGTGCACCACACAGCCACCAGCGGAAATCTGTCGATCATGAGCATGACCTGGGGCTGCTGCTGCGACTGACTCTCGTCGTTTCTCGCCGTTCTCGGCCACCCCACGGAACAGGGACGGAACAGCGACAGAAAGTTGCTCATGGCGATCCCGAAGTAGGGTCCGCCGCTCATCACCGTCGATGGCACCGTATGCCGCTGGCCCGTCCGCCGTAAGCCCACGTCCTGTCAGGGAACAGCTGGAGCCTGATGACGTTCACGGTGAGACTGGCTGGCGCTCCGGTTCGCACATCTGTTATTGGGCTCCGCAGGTGTGCTGCGGGGTAGTTGGAGGTGCCACCGACGGCATCGACTTCCGTGCAATCCGCATGTAGACGACGCCGACTTATCGCCTATGCGTTGAATCCGAAATTGTAGGGCGATCCCTTGCGGTAATCGATGGCTTCAAGAAACACAGCTTCGGCATCTTGCAGCACAGACAAGCGTGGCTCGTGATCCTCATCTGGATTAGCCGCAGTGAAAATCAGGTCAGTCCACCCGCCCAGCCGCTTAGACCAGACACTTAGGTGGTCGGGAACCCAGAGAACCCAGATTGAATCGAGCCCGTCGTAACTTCTCATGTCTGGCAGGAAAGGGCCGATCACCTGATGCTCATACGTTTCCAGGGCGAAGTTATCGAATGGATGGATGACGAGGAAGGCATTTTGGGAGGAGGCTTCGTCCGTCTTCGTCGCTAGGCCATCGCACGCTCGCCTCAGAAGCACGTCCGCCTCGGCCAGGATGTCCGCAGCGGCTTTGACCTCAACAGAAATGCTGAGCCCGGCAGGATTCCCACCGCGCGCACTGACCCTGTCAATCGTGCTGTCCATCGTGCGATAGCCGCTGCCCAGAGACTTGATTTCGAATGCAGCCCGATCCATGCCTTCCGGAAACAGTTCGCGAAAGCCATCCTGCTCCAGGTCGGCAAGACTGTAGAGCAGGTCAACGCCGCCGTCGACATCCACCTCGATCGGCATCCTGTACATGAATGAAGAGATCAGGATCGCGGCAAGGTGCTCACCCGATCGCACCTTGAGGTGGCTCACCGTGTTTGGATCCAAGGCGGCGAGCTCCCTGCTTGCCCATCCGACGGTGCGGTGCCAAATGGCGATCACCGGACTGCCATGCATCTCCTCGCCTACGTCCACGCGCATACCTCAAGGATCTATGGCGTGATCATGCGCGTGCAACCTGCTTTCCGGATGCTCTCTAGGGATCAGGATCCGGCTCCTGCCTTCAAGTGCAACCAACGAAAGGAAGGAAGGATCTAAGGTTCGGGCCACGCCCCTTCAGAGGGAGAGCACTGTGCCAGACGTCACCGCGGAGAGTGGGATGGTTACCGAGGATGTGCATCGGTACAGCGGCCGCAACGCGGCGCCTTGTGCGCTGGTCAGGCGTGTGATGGTGTGCGGAGCGGTCGCGAGTGTGCGTTGCTGCATTCCGCGCTAGAAGCAGGTGGGAGATCTCGCAGGCCCTCCGAAGGCTGGGCCTGACAAAGAGTTGGCTGGCACGCTAGAAATCTCGGACAATCTTGCCATCGCACCGCGCTGCGCGGCGGCGAAATTTAGGCTCTTCCCATGGCGATCTCGGAGCGGGCCCGGAAGATCATCTGGGTGGAGTCGGGCGGGCGTTGCGCGATCTGTCGACGCCAGGTCCTGACTCCAGGTAGCGAGACAGACGATCCATCGATCTTCGGCGAAGAGTGCCACATCGTCGCTCGCGGGGCTTCCGGGCCGAGAGCCGGCGGCTTGGGCGAGGAGCTCGTAGACCACCACTCAAACCTTCTGCTGTTGTGCAGCGAGCACCACAAGCAGGTCGACGACCAGGTCTCGACGTTCACCGTTGAACGCCTGCACGAGATCAAGAAGTCGCATCGCGAGTGGATCGCGCGCCTGGGCAATCCTGATGGCGGTCCCGTTCGCCTTGTCCCAGATCCCAGCTTTCCGCGACCGCGTCTCCTGACGCCGATCACCACGGGGAACGCTAGCCGCCTCGCCGAAAGCGGCTACCTGGTCGGTGCATGGGTACGCCACATGTTGCTGACAGGCGGACCGACTCAAGCCGAACCCTCGCCGTGGGAAATCCTTCGGGTCGAAGTGATCCCCGCCGCGGACGCCGAGGTCGTAGATAGTGAGGGAAAGCTCGTCACTATTCCCGATCCACCAAATGGTCCTCAAGCGAGCTGAGCGTTCTTGGACACCTCCCACGGGGGTCGCCACCATTCGCCCGGGAGCCGCCTTTGGGGATTCGAACCCGAGATCCCTTTATTACGAGTGAGAACACGATCGTCCGCTGCTGTCCACAGTGCTCTGTTACCCCAGCTCAGACGGCGCTGTGACCGGTCCGAAGGTCCACGGCTATCCATGATCGTCCACGTTTGTTGTTAGCACCCGCGTTACCAAGATCACCGCATCTGGATCAGGAGCCTGTCCCCGAGGCCGCAGCCACCGGTTCTCCGGCCCGCGCCGACCTCCAACGGGCCACGACTCCCACGGCCAGCAAAACAGCAGCACTGCTGTAGCCAAACGCTGGGAGAAGCTGCCACAGCAGCCACGGAAGCTGTCCATCCCAGCCCGCGCAGTTGAGCAGCCTGAAGTACGAGAGCGCGAGGAACACCCAGTCAAGCGCGACTACCAGCGTGACCGAAACAGCCAGCGCCCCCACCGCCGAACTGAGCCGCCGACCCGCCCAAGCGGCGAACGCGCCTGATAGCAGAGCGCTCACAGAGGGCAGAGCGTTGAGGACCAAAACCTGCCCAAACGTGGATGTCACGGGCTCGCGCAGGCGCTCCCACTTCCGTTCGAGACCGGACTGCATCTCGGACGGACTGAGCGACAACGGTCCGCCACATGCCACGCCGCCTGCATCACTGGCAACGAACGCTTGCAGCCACAACGACAGGAAACTCAGGACGCACGTCGCCAGCCCAGCCAGCCACCATCGTAAGTAGCGCCGTCCGCGCATAGCCTGCCTCTCTCGCTACATGATCGACAGCGGCCATTGTCTACCGCTACTTCGATGCGAAGCCACTTGCTGCGGATCACAGCGAGGCCGGTTGTGCCGCCCTACCTGGACACTCAGTATTCAGAAGTTCGCGAACGTCCGCGGCAGTACACCTCGATGGTCACCCAGTTAGTCACTCTAGGGCGCCCTTGCTGCCTCGTACCTACCAACTCCGAATGTGCCCCCACGAAGGATCACTTCGAGCCAGTGCAAGATCGACATAAATCTGATCGCGCGGATCGTCGGTCATCGGCAATGATACTGGGGGGCAGCCGAAGAGGAACAGGAGACGCCATGTGGCCTGAATTGACAGTTCGCTCCTGGCGGGGAGTGCACGACCTGAGAGCAGCTCACGAACATGCGGACTACTCGGACGATCTGCACGATCGCGTCAATGCGAGCATGGAAGCACGTAGAATTCACGAGCTTCGAGGCATGTTTATGGCTCAGACTGCAGAAATTGAAGATCTCTTGCATACACTACTCCGACTGATTGTTGAGCATTGCCCTGAGTGGCTCCCCGCCTCAGCGACTAAGGCGAAAAAGCTACCAGCAAGTCGGGTGCTGGAGATCATTCGCGCCGTTGCCACATCAACAGGGAAAGCCAATGAGCTCCACAATGCTTGTGCACAGATAAGCTGGCTATTGGCTCGTCGTAATCAATTGGTTCACGCGATTGTGCACATTGGCTATAGCTCACCAGGACCAGACGCTCGACGAGAGCCAGTCATTGTCTTACTGATGGAAATACAGGGAAACACCATCCAGGTGCCTTGGGAGTTCGCTCCGAGACTCGAAGATGCTCGGAATCCCGGAGATATAGCATGGGATGGGGATTGCGGAGAGATATCAGAGCTACATCTGAAAGAAGACCTTCGACGGGCGTTCATCGTTCTAGAAGGTGCGGTTGACATATTCCAAGCACTTGGAGCCCCACTGGAGCTTCTTCTTCCGAAGCATAGCGCCCCCAGCGCCGAAGAGACCGAAAGTCTGCCGTTCTGATACATGGGCCCTGCCGCAAAACAAGTAACTGGAGGTGAAATCATTGGCATCGTCTATGGATGAGTTGGAACGAACGGTCGTGCAGCTATGGGAAGCGAAGCGCCTTGCAGCGTGGGGCGATATCCCGCACGGACGACTCGCCCTCCTGCTGCTGGACAATGCCGCTGAGATATCTCTAAGGCGCACGGCGGGCGCGAACATGCTCGAGGCGGAGATGTATAGCAATATGGCCTACAGTCTGCGGAGCGTCGAGCCCGACGACGAAGAGGGCCAGAAACTCAAGGCACAGATCGACGCCAGGACCCTCTCAAACAAGCAGAAAAAGCAAATTGACCGCAACTTTGATGCACTCGTGGACTACGTCTTCAGGGATGAGCAGCACGCACTTGCAATCGAGTACGGCGAGTGCCTGAAGATTTTGCATCGCTACCGCAATGCTGCTTATCATCGCGACACCATTCGTGCGGATATACTTGGACCTGCGGTACAGATTCTTTTCTTCCTGTGCTGCCACCTGATTAAAAGTGAGCGGCAACTTATCAGCGAGATCAGAGAAGCCCCCTCCGGAATTTTAGAAGTTTTGGACGGAGACCTACCAGTGTCCCGCTGGCCAGCGCATTCGTTCGACACTCAGACGATCGCGCACCACGTTGCGGACCGACTTCTTGACCAACTCAGGCTCGATAACTACGGAATCGCGAAGGCTCTATCTGAACACCTCATCGCCAGACTGGACAATCTCGTTCGGGACTTGGATGAGATTGGCGCGAGCGTTCCTCCTGGGATCACTCGCTGGGCTACATTGAGGTTAGTGCAACAGGCGCCTGAGAAGCTTGAGGACTTCCATGCCGAACCAGCGGACGACTTCTGGACTCGTCCGCTGCCGATTACGGAGGAAGTCATCGAGAGCTGGTTCTCAGGCGCCCGCTCATTGCGGGCCATCCCCGTAGCACACGATGCACTTCGCGCCTTCGCAGAGATCGAGCGGCCCTTGGAGGGGATCGAGGAACCCGTGGCTCGATTCATTTGGGATATCGAGCGCCTAAAGCAACAACGCCTTGATTATCTGAGAGGCAAGTAGATTGCGGACAAGTTCTTCCGGAAGGCCATTATCAGTGACCATTGCAAGCAGTGCTGCTCCCAGCAGCTCCCGTCCACCTGATCACCTCGTACGCCGTCGACTCACCGCGTAGCGGCAGTGGGCCGGGGACGGAGTGTCAAGCGCGGCTTCGCGTGTACGTTCGCCGGTCGCCGTTCCTCGATCATGCGTTGTCCTACGGTCAGAGCCGGGCTTGATACGGAGGAGCCGGCCTGCTGGGCTTGCCTGAGTCGATGGTGTGCGAGGTGATCAGCCCCCAGCCACCCCTCTACGTTCAGGGCCGTGTGGCGATCACCTCGGTGCCGGAGTGCTCCCGCCGGAGGCATGCCTTGGCCTCATCAGCTCAGTCCGGGAGTCCGCCTCTCGCATGGCGTCGGTGAACGTCCTGCACGTCGTTCTGCCTGCGCTCGTTGGTGCGGCGGGGTGGCCGGGCGGGACCGGCCCGGAGAGGCCGCACGCCCGGCCCCGCGCCCTCGCGTGCTCAACCGCGACACCGGAGAGATCAAGACCGACAAGAACGGCAACACCGTCTACGAGGTCACCATCTCCGTCGAAGACGAGTTCGGCCGGATCGAACTCGTCAAGATCGGCATCACCGGAGAGCCGCCCATCAAGGCCGGCGACGCCGTCCACGCGGTCGGCCTGCTCGGCTACATCTGGGAGATCGCCGGACGCTGGGGCATCTCCTACCGCGCCACCGCCCTGGTCCCGCAGCAGGAGACCGCCAGTGTCTGACCAACTCTGGTGGATGCTCGGAGTCCTGGCCGCCGTCGCGGCCGGGCTCTGGGCCTGGCACCGCTGGCACTACCGCTCCTTCTGGCTCTTCATCCGCTTCCCGATCACGGCCATCAGCATCCGAGCGTCCTGGCGCAAGGTCGCCCTCGGCTGCAACCTCACCAAGAAGCGTCAGCGCTTCTGGTTCACCACCGTCCCCGGCCTGATTGCCTCAACCGGCGTCGTCCGCGTCCGGCGCAAATGGCAGCGCATCGCCGTGGACACCAAACCATTCATGTGGCTGCCGCTGCCGACCCGCTACGGCTGGCGGGTCACCCTGCACACCCTGGAAGGACAGATCCCGGCCGACTACGCCGACGTCGCCGAACGCCTGGCCCACTCCTGGGGCGTGCACGCCGTGCGCGTCTCCTCCGACAAGCCCGGCCAGGTACGTCTGGCCGCCACCATCCGTGACCCGCTGGTCAAGGTCGATGAGCTGCCGCCGTCCACCGAACTGCTCAAGGTCACCGTGGGACGGCTGGAGACCGGCCAACCGTGGGTCATCGACTTCCGTACCGTGCCGCACTACATCAACGCGGGAGCCACCCAGTCCGGCAAGTCCAACCTGGCCAACGCACTCATCGTCGGCCTGGCCCCGCAACCGGTCGCCCTGGTCGGCGTCGACCTCAAGGGCGGCGTCGAGTTCACCCCGTACGCGCCCCGGCTGTCCGCGCTGGCCACCACACGAGCCGAGTGCGGTGGACTGCTGGACGACCTGGTGGCGCTCATGACCGACCGGATGGGCATGTGCCGGATGGTCACGGCCCGCAACATCTGGCAGCTCCCGCCCACCATGCGCCCGATCCCGATCGTGGTCCTGGTGGACGAGCTGGCTGAGCTGTACCTGATGGCCGACAAGAGTGAGAAGGAAGAGATCGCCAAGACCTCCACGGCCCTGCTGCGGGTGGCCCAGCTCGGGCGAGCGTTCGGTATCTACCTCTGCTGCGGTCAGCGGATCGGCTCCGACCTCGGCCCCGGCGTCACGGCGCTGCGAGCCCAGTGCTCGGGACGGATCTGCCACCGGGTCAACGACCCCGAGACCGCCACTATGACGCTCGGCGACCTCGACCCGGCCGCGCTCGACTCCGCTCGCACCATCGCCGCTGAAACACCGGGCGTCGCGATCGTCGCCAGTCAGGACGGCCAGTGGTACCGGGCCCGCTCCTTCTACGTCAGCGAGCACACCGCCGAACACGCCGCCCGCACCTACGCCGACCAAGCACCGACCTGGGCCGAAGTGATGACCGCTCAGCCCGTGGACACAGCCGACCAGCAGACGGCCTGAACCGACACCGGAAAGGGGGTCGAGATGCGCCACATCGCCGCCTGGCTGCTCAACACCGGCCCTGTCCTGGTCCTGGCCCTCATCGCAGGAGCAGGCTCCTTCACCCACATCCGCGACACCGCCAGCCAGCACGGCCAGACCGGCTGGATGTCCTGGGCCATCGCCATCTGCATCGACCTGACCTGCGTCATGGCCGCCCGCGAACGCCAACGCGACAAGAAGACCGGCCGAACCCAACGAGGGCTGGTCTCCTGGCCCGTCCTGGTCCTGACCGGAGGCACCATCCTGTCCCTGGCCGCCAACCTCGCCCAAGCCACACCGACCGTCTGGGGCTGGATCACCGCCGCCACCCCGGCCGGCGCCTTCCTCGTCGCGGTCTCCATGCTCGAACGCCGCACCACCACCCGTACCAACTCGCTGCAGGACGTCCCGGAGACGTCCTCACCAACCGCACAGACGTCCCATGCCGTCTCCGCAGAGTCCCACAACGTCCCGCGCGCTGACCGTCCTGCGCTGGCCCCGGCTGACGAGGTCGATCGCCAGCACGACGCTCCCGCACCTGATCCGGCCCTCGTGGACTACGCCCGCCACGTCGCCGACGAGCACCACGCCAAGCAGGGCGGGCCGATCACCGCAGACCTCAACCGCGCCCGTCTGGGCGTGTCCGACCAACTCGCTGCCGACCTGCTCTACCTTCTACAGCCCGCACAGGCCCAGTGAAAGGAACGCCCTCGATGTCCACCATCCACCCGCGGCCCGCGTTCGTCGCTGGACTACGCGCCCTGGCCGACCTGCTCGAAGCCCATCCCGACATCCCGACACCTCGTAGCACGATCGTTCACCACTTCGTGCCCGACGCCCAGGACGCCGAGATGTGTGCCGAGATCGACCGCTTGGCCGCCCTGCTCGGCAGCCGCATCGACAGCGAGAACACCCACTACACGACTTCGCTGTTCTTCGGCCCGATCCAGTACCGAGCTGTGGCGATCCTGGCCGAATCCCGTGCCCGGCACGCCGCCCACGACAGCTACCGCGGCTGCGTCACGCCCGACAGTCCACAGAAGGACCGATGACCATGGACGCCATACCTGTCGTCCGCTACCGCTGCTGCACCTGCAACGGCACCGGCCTCACCGACGACCAGACCTGCGCCGACTGCGACGGCAGCGGCATCGACAACCACGGCGCATAACGCGCAGCGCCCCCCGCCTGGCCACACATCCGCCAAGATCCGCGCCAGGCCGGGGGCCATCCACACCAGAGTCACCGGATAGGACGGAACCCATCTTGCCCCACCTTGCCCACAGCCACGCCGTGGCTGGAATGATCCACCGGCTCAACCAACCCGACTACGACCGCTGGGCCAACCAGATCAAGCGCACCGGCGGCTGCCGACAGCCCATCCACCTGCGCGGCAAGGTCGAACACTACGACCAGGCCACCGGCCACCTCCTGCACCGCTACAGCACCACCCAGGAACCCAACGGCGTGCTGCGCGTGCCGTGCAAGACCCGCCGGGTCACCCGCTGCCCGGCCTGCGCCGAGGTCTACCGCGCCGACACCTACCAACTCGTCCGCGCCGGCCTCATCGGCGGCAAGGGCGTGCCCGAGACCGTCAGCTCACATCCCTGCCTGTTCGTCACCCTCACTGCGCCCTCCTTCGGCGCGGTGCATGTCCGGCGGGAGAAGACCGGCAGGGTCCTGCCCTGCCACGCCCGCCGCGACGCCCAGACCTGCCCGCACGGACAGGTCATGTCCTGCACTGAGCGGCACAGCGCCGACGACCCGCGCCTCGGCGAACCGCTGTGCCCCGACTGCTACGACTACGACGGCTCGGTCCTGTTCAACGCCATCAGCCCCGAACTGTGGCGCCGCTTCACCCTCGCCCTGCGCCGCCGCTTCGCCAGGCTCAACGGCTTGACCGTCAAAGCCCTACGCGAACACGTCACCATCGCCTTCGCCAAGGTCGCCGAATACCAGCGCCGCGGCGTCGTCCACTTCCACGCCGTCATCCGCCTCGACGGACCCGACGGACCCAACTCACCACCACCAGCCTGGGCCACCGCCGACGCCCTGGAACAAGCCGTCCAGCACGCAGCAGCCGCCGTCACCGCAGAGGTCAAACCGCTCAACCGCACCTTCCAATGGGGAACCCAGCTCGACGTCCGCCGCATCACCATGAACGGCGACCTCACCGAACAAGCCGTCGCCGCCTACATCGCCAAATACGCCACCAAAGCCGCCGAATGCGTCGGCACCCTGGACCGCCGCATCCAACCCCTCGACAACCTCGACGCCCTACCCATCCGCGACCACGCCCGCCGCCTCATCGCCGCATGCATGCGCCTCGGCGAACACCCCGGCCTGGCCGACCTCCGGCTTACGCACTGGGCCCACATGCTCGGCTTCCGCGGCCACTTCTCCACCAAAAGCCGCCACTACTCCACCACCCTCGGCGCCCTCCGAGCAGCCCGAGAAGAACACATGCGCACCGAACAGGTCACCACCGGACGGCTCCCGCTCTTCGACGAGGACACCGTCCTTGTGGTCGCTCACTGGCAGTACGCCGGACAAGGACTGTCCCTCGGTGACGCGATCCTTGCCGCAGCGATCGAGGGAGGTTATCGATGAACGCCCTAGACAGGCTCTGGACGGTCGAAGACGTGTCCGCCTTCCTCGGTGTGCCAATCGCGACGCTCTACCAGTGGCGACACCACCGGACGGGCCCGAGAGGCCGCAAGATCGGCCGACACCTCCGCTACGTGCCTGAGGACGTCATGTCCTGGGTCCAGGACCAGGAGTAGCCCGTGGCCTTCGTCAAGGACCTCTGGACCAAGACAGTCCGAACCCCGGACGGCAAGCCGCAGAAGGTCAAGACCGCACGCCATGGCAAGGGCAAGCGCTGGCTCGCCGTCTGGGTGGACCCCGACGGTAACGAGCGCTCGACCGCGTACGACCGCAAGGCCGACGCCGAACCCAAGATCGCCACCATGGGCGCCGACATCGCGCGCGGCGACTACATCGACCCGAACGCCGGCAAGGTGCTCTTCGGTGACCTCGCCGAACGCTGGCCGTATCGTCGACCCATCGACCAAGATCCGGTACGAGTACATCCACCGCCTCCACGTCACGCCGAGCTTCGCCAAGCGCCAGGTGAAGAGCATCAAGCCGTCGCAGATCCAGGCGTGGATCAGTGACCTGAGCAGCCGCTTCGAGACCTCGACCGTACAGACGGCCTTTCTGGTTCTCCAAGGCATCCTCGACCTGGCCGTCGCCGACGAGGCGATCAAGCGCAGTCCCGCCAAGTCGCCGATCGTCCAGGTGCCAAAGCGCACCGCCGAGGAGATCACGGCGTGGTCAGACGAACGGGTCCATGCTCTGATCGACGCTCACCCCACCTTCTTCCGCCTGCTTCCGATGCTCGGAGCCGCGTGCGGACTACGGCAGGGGGAGTTGTTCGGCCTGGCCCTCGAAGACATCGACTTCGAGGAGTGCCTTGTTCGCGTACGACGGCAGATCAAGAAGCTGGGAGCCGACCACGTCTTCGCCCTGCCGAAGAACGACCGTGAGCGAGTCGTACCGCTGCCAAACTGGGCCGCTGAGGCCATCAAGCGGCACGTGTCGGCTTATCCCCCGCTGGCCTGCTCCCTTCCCTGGGAGAAGCTTGATGGCAGACTCCGCACACACAACCTGCTGTTCCGCTGGACGGACGATCGCTTCATCAGGGCCAGGAGCTACAGCGAAACCATGTGGAAGCCCGCCCTCGTAAAGGCCGGCGTGATTCCCGGTCCCGATAAGGACTGACGCCAGCGCGTTCGCTTCGTCACCACCCGTAAGGAAGGGCTGCACCAGCTTCGTCATTACTATGCGAGCGTCATGCTCGCTGGCGGGGTCTCGGTCAAAGAACTCGCCGAGTACCTCGGGCACGCCGATCCCGGCTTCACCCTGCGCGTCTAGGCTCACATGATGCCCGGCTCTCACGACCGCGCCCGCAAGGCCATCGATGACCGGCTGTTCCAGCCTCGGGCAACCAGGATCGAGACTCAGGAGCTTGCCTAGCGCTCGACGCATTCCCCATATCAAGCGGACCAGCCAACGGCGTGGTCCGCTTTGTTCTGCCAGGGCTCATTGAGCAAGGCCGTAGTGCCTTGCGAGTCGTGGAAGACGACGAATGAACTCTGCCTCGTCTCCGAAATCCCACTCCTCGTCGTCGGGCTCCGCGTGGTAGGTCAGAAAGGGGAACTTACTGTGGATGCCTCGTGCTCGAACGGCATCGCCCAAGCTGTCCGGTCCTAGGCCGGTTGCCCGTCTGTAGGGCTCGAAGGTGACGTAGGCGAAGGACTCGAACTCGGGGTCGTCCTCACGCGGCCATACTTCTCGCCGGATACAAGTGACCAGCTTCAGGCGGAACTTGCCATCCCGGGACCAGGTCGTCCTCTCGTGAGAGAAGTTCTTCGACAACTCGAAGAGGCGCTGTACTTCAGGCAGCTCAAGGATCCGATCAGGACAGTCGGCGACCTTCTCGAAGGCATCACGGCCGCGGCTGATCAGCCAGCTCACGAAGTATTCGAAGCCATCGGATGACCCAAATCCGGTGATGGTCCAGAACACCGCGTACAGGTCCCAGGAGCAGGCCCGGTTGGCACATACCGTGAACCAGACCTCGAGTCCACGATGGTCGCGTCCGAGGTGCGGTGTAAAAGTGAACGAGCGTAGGTTGCCGTGCTGAA
>NZ_BAAAMU010000006.1:68054-179881 GCF_039529435.1 Nonomuraea maheshkhaliensis | reverse complement strand
CCACCGCCGCCTGCCGGCCCTTCGGCGCCCGCCGCAGCCACCCGAAGGCGCGCAGCACGCCGCCCTCGCCGCCGCCGGCGACGGACGTCCTGGCCAGCGCCGCCGCGTAGCCGCCGAACAGCGGCCCGGCGATGAGCGGCCCGACCATGACGCGCAGCCCGCGGTTGACGTCGGTCAACTCCAGCAGCACGCCGTGGCACTCCTCGCAGCCGTCCACGTGCTCGTCGATCGCCTTGGAGTCGCGCCTGGCCAGCCCTCCGCGCACATAAGCACCCATCTTGGCCAGCATCGGCCGGCACTCGTGCTCAGGCAGCGTGCCGAGGTGCAACTGCAGGTACGCCTGCCGCAGCCCCTCCCTGGCCCGGTACGCCAGCGCCGCCACCCCGTTGGCCGACAGCCCCAGCAGCGGCGCCACCCCGGCCGGCTTGAGCCGCTCGACCTCGGTGTGCCACAGCACCGCCCGCCAGCGCTCGGGCAGCGACAGGAAGGCCCTGGCGATCAGCGACTTCTCCAGGCCGACGAGCGCCGGGTCGACGAAGGGCACCCCCGGGTCGTACAGCTCGATCTCTCCCGTGGTCACCTGGCGGCTCTCGACCCTGGAGCGGTCGTAGACCGTGCGCCGGACGACGGTGAGCAGGTAGGTGCGGAAGCCGGAGTCGGGGCCGCCGCCCCTGCCCACGAGGTCGAGGATCTTCGTGAACGACTCCGCGACCACGTCCTCCACCTCGGCACCCCTGACGAGCTGCCGGGCCAGCGCGCGGGCGGCGGCGACGTGGCGCTCGTAGAGCTCCCCGTACGCGGCGGCGTTACCCGCCCTCACCGCCTGTAGCAGCTCCGCATCGCTCTGCGGCGTTTCGACACCCATAGTGACCTCACGATTACACGGGGTTGCCCCGCGCAATCATTCCGCATTCCCTGTCGTGACTAAACCGCGTCGGCGGCTTTACTCGCGGAGCGGACGGGGACGTCCTGGCCGGAGGCATGGGCGGCGGGCTCTCGCGCTGATCAGGACCATAAGCTTGGACCCATGACGGATCGCGACAACCTCCTGGCCGAGATCAAGCGCAAGGCCATCGTGCACGGCAAGGTCACCCTGTCCTCGGGCAAGGAGGCCGACTTCTACCTCGACCTGCGGCGGATCACGCTCGACGGGGTGGCCGCGCCGCTCGTCGGCAACGTGATGCTCGACCTGACGGCCGACCTCGACTACGAGGCGGTGGGCGGGCTCACCATGGGGGCCGACCCGGTGGCCGTCGCGATGCTGCACGCGGCGGCGGCGCGGGGGCGTTCGCTCGACGCGTTCGTGGTGCGCAAGGCGCAGAAGGCGCACGGCATGCAGCGGCGCATCGAGGGGCCTGAGGTCAAGGGGCGGCGGGTGCTGGCCGTCGAGGACACCTCGACGACGGGCTCGTCACCGCTGACGGCCGTGGAGGCGCTGCGCGAGGCGGGCGCCGAGGTGGTGGCCGTGGCGACCATCGTCGACCGGGGGGCCAGGGAGCGCGTCACCGCCGAGGGCCTCGACTACCGCACCGCCTACACCCTCACCGACCTCGGCCTCTGACCACCCGCGATCAGCCGTCTTCGGAGTCGGATGCGGAACCGGTCGGGGTGGCGGGCTTGTCAGGGCCCTTGACGGTGAAGGCTTCCCGGGCGCCCGGCTTGCCCGGTTCGCGCAGTTCGCCGTTCTCCGTGACGCGTACCGCGCCGGCGTCGCTGAGCACCACGTCGAGCTCCGGCTCGAAGTAACTGACCTCCTCGCCCCTGCTCATCTCCCGATACTGCAGCACGTCACCGCCGGGCACGCGGACGGTGACGAGGGGGCAGGTCTCCGCGAGGCATTCGATGCGCACGGTCGGCGCCTGCGCGGTGGCGGCCGGTTCCGCGGCCTCTGAGGTGGTGGCCGGGGCCGAGGCGGGCTCACGCTCGGGCGGTGACGTGCCGCCCGATCCGATCAGCGTGATGCCGCCGATGACCAGCAGTGTCACCACGGCCCCCGCCGCCACGACGACGAGCGCTAATCGGGCGATGCCCATGGGTTCTGAGCTGTGGCGTCCCACACTGGGCAGCGTACCCGCTGATGATCCCCCGCCGCCGTCGCCGACGGCGGTCGCTCGCCGCCGTCAACGCGCCGCCCGCGCCGTCAGTCGCCCGCCTGGCCCACGCGGTGGTGCTTGCCGTTGGGCACGGGGAGCGACTTGGCCGCCCTGCGGTGCTTGAACGCCTCCACGAAGATCGGGATCAGCGAGATGAACACGATGACGAAGACGCCCGGCAGGATGTACTTGTCGATCTGCTTGGGATCGACCTGGCCGCCGAGGAAATGGCCGAGCAGGATGAGGCCCTCGACCCAGACGACGCCGCCGACGACGTTCCAGACGAAGAATCGCTTGGGGCTCATCTCCAGCACGCCCGCGACGGGATTCATGAACGTGCGCACGATCGGCACGAACCTGGCCAGGATCACGGCCTTGGCGGGCCCGAACTTCTCGAAGAACTCCTCGGCCCGCAGCACGTGCTCCTTCTTGAACAACCGCGAATCGGGTTTGTCGAAGAGCCGGCGGCCGAAGCGGGCGCCCAGGAAATGCCCGAGCTGGGCGCCGGCGATGGCGCACAGCGGTGTGCCGATCAGCAGCACGGGCAGGGAGAGCGGGGCGATGCCCATTCCCGCCGCCACCGAGGCCGAGCTGAAAATCCCCGCGGCCACGAGCAGCGAGTCGCCGGGCAGGAAGAACCCGAGCAGCAAACCCGTTTCGGCGAAGATGATCGCGAGAACGCCGATGGTGGCGAATGCACCGAGAATGGTGAGCCACCACGTCGGGTCGAGGAGATTCAGAAGCCAGTCCACGCCGAGAGCCTACTAGTAGCGGACAGGCGCGACATGACCATCCGAGAGGCGTTGTCACTACCACAGCGGGTAGTGAGCCGGGATACTGGGCCCTGGCGCGAAGCCGTAACTTCTCAGGGAGATGAATCATGCCTATTGCGACTCCAGAGGTCTACGCTGAGATGCTCGACCGGGCCAAGGCCGGCGGATTCGCCTACCCGGCGATCAACGTGACCTCCTCGCAGACCCTGAACGCCGCTCTGCGCGGCTTCGCCGAGGCCGAGAGCGACGGCATCGTGCAGGTCTCGACGGGCGGCGCCGAATTCCTCTCGGGCGCGACGGTCAAGGACATGGTCACGGGCGCGACGGCGCTGGCCGAGTACGCGCGGATCGTGGCCGCCAAATACCCCGTGACGGTCGCCCTGCACACCGACCACTGCCCGAAGAACAAGCTCGACGGCTTCATGCGGCCGTTGATCGACATCTCGTTGGAGCGGGTGGCCAAGGGCCTCGACCCGCTGTTCCAGTCGCACATGTGGGACGGCTCCGCCGTACCCCTGGACGAGAACCTGGAGATCGCCAAGGAGCTCATCGACAAGTGCGCCAGGGCGCGGATCATCATGGAGATGGAGATCGGCGTCGTCGGCGGCGAGGAGGACGGCGTCGTCGGCGAGATCAACGAGAAGCTCTACACCACGGCCGAGGACGCGCTGGCCACCGCCGAGGCCGTCGGCATCGGCGAGAAGGGCCGCTACATGCTGGCGGCCACGTTCGGCAACGTGCACGGCGTCTACAAGCCCGGTCACGTCAAGCTGCGCCCGAGCGTCCTCAAGGAGATCCAGGAGGCGGTGGGCGCCAAGTACGGCAAGGAGAAGCCGTTCGACCTGGTCTTCCACGGCGGCTCCGGCTCGCTGCTGGAGGAGATCCAGGAGGCCATCTCCTACGGTGTGGTCAAGATGAACGTCGACACCGACACCCAGTACGCCTTCACCCGCCCGATCGCGGACCACATGTTCAAGAACTACGACGGCGTGCTCAAGGTCGACGGTGACGTCGGCAACAAGAAGGCCTACGACCCGCGCTCGTACGGCAAGTCCGCCGAGGCCGGGATGGCCGCCCGCGTCGTCGAGGCGTGCCGGAGCCTGAAGAGCACTGGGACGAAGATCTCCTAGCCAGTTCAGCGGCTCGGCGGGTATGACTTGTCCTATGGATAACCTTCTCGCCGGGCCGCCCCCGACTCACCTGCCGGACCTGCCCGAGGCCAGGGAGGCGCTGGAGTCCGGGGCCAAAGCCTCCGACGTGGCCGCCCGCTTCCCCGCCTACCCGGCGGCGTGGGCCGCGCTCGCGGAGGAATACTTCGCGCAGGGACACGCCGTCACCTCCTACGCCTTCGCCCGTACGGGCTACCACCGCGGGCTCGACGCGCTGCGCCGCAGCGGCTGGAAGGGTCACGGGCCCATCCCGTGGGAGCACGAGCCCAACAGGGGCTTCCTGCGCTGCCTGTACGCGTTGTCCCGTGCCGCGCAGGCGATCGGCGAGAAGGACGAGGCCGAACGGTGTCTGCAGTTCCTCAAGGACAGCACGGAAACGGGGTACGACGCGCTGACCAAGGGATAGCTCTTGGGACGAATAGACACGTTCGGGTAGTCTCTCTACGCAAGAGCCCCTGCCGCGCTTGCGTCAGGGGTTTTCGTTTTGTGCTCGGGAGACTGAACCATGCCGGCTGCCGTTCTCGTTGGTGCCCAGTGGGGCGATGAGGGCAAGGGCAAGGCCACCGACCTGCTCGGTGGCGACGTCGACTACGTCGTCCGCTATCAGGGTGGCAACAACGCGGGACACACCGTGGTCATCGGTGACCAGAAGTACGCGCTGCACCTGCTGCCCACCGGGATCCTGTCGCCGGAGGTGGTCCCCGTCATCGGCAACGGGGTGGTGATCGACCCGGGCGTGCTGCTGGGCGAGATCGACGGGCTGGCCGAGCGCGGCATCTCCGCCGAGCGGCTGCTGATCTCGTCGAACGCGCACCTGATCATGCCGCACCACAAGGCCCTCGACAAGGTCACCGAGCGCTACCTCGGCAAGGCCAAGATCGGCACCACCGGGCGCGGCATCGGTCCCGCGTACGGCGACAAGATCGCCCGCATGGGCGTGCGCGTGCAGGACCTGCTCGACCCGGGCATCCTGGCCAAGAAGATCGAGGTCGCCCTGACCGAGAAGAACCAGGTGCTGACCAAGGTCTACAACCGGCGGGGCATCGAGCCGGCCGCCGTCCTCGACGAATACCTCGCCTACGCCGAGCGGCTCAAGCCGCACATCGCAGACACCTCGCTGGTGCTGTCCAAGGCGCTGGACGAGGGGAAGTTCGTGCTGCTGGAGGGCGGGCAGGGCACGCTGCTCGACATCGACCACGGCACGTACCCGTTCGTCACGTCGTCCTCGCCCACCTCGGGCGGCGCGTGCGCCGGGGCCGGCATCCCGCCGAACCGGCTGACGAAGATCATCGGCATCCTGAAGGCGTACACCACCCGCGTCGGCTCCGGCCCGTTCCCGACCGAACTGACCGACGAGATGGGCGACTGGCTGCGCCAGACCGGCGGCGAGTACGGCGTCACGACCGGCCGCAACCGCCGCTGCGGCTGGTTCGACGCGGTGATCGCCCGGTACGCGACCCGCATCAACGGCGTCACCGACTACTTCCTGACCAAGCTCGACGTGCTGTCGGGCCTGGAGCGGATCCCGGTGTGCGTGGCCTACGAGGTGGACGGGGTCCGGCACGACGAGATCCCGATGACGCAGACCGACTTCCACCACGCCAAGCCGATCTACGAGGAGTTCCCCGGCTGGCAGGAGGACATCACCAGCGCCAAGTCGTTCGACGACCTGCCGCCGAACGCGCAGGCGTACGTGCGGACGCTGGAGGAGATGAGCGGCGCCCCGATCTCGGCCATCGGCGTCGGCCCCGGCCGCGACCAGACCGTCGTGGTCCGCCCTCTGGTCTGACCCGGATCCGTGGGGATGGCGCACGACGCCGTCCCCACTTCGGGCCGTCCCCACTCCGGGAAAGGCCGTGCCCCGGGGCCTACGAAGGCAGGTCATCCCCGGGAGGCGTCAGGACGGCGGCGGTCACCGGGGTGTGCAGGCGCCAGCCGAGGGTTTCGTACAGGGCCTGGCCCTGGGCGGTGGCGACCAGGACGCCGGTGCGGGCGCCTCTCAGGGCCGCCGTGGCCGCGATCGTCTTCATGACGATCGTGCCGAGGCCGCGGCGGCGGTGGCCGGCCGCCGTCTCCACCCGGTCCACGACCGCCGTCGTGCCCGCCACCGCGAACTGGCCCCGCGCCGCGACCTCGCCCGCCGCCGTGAGCAAGCGGGCGGCGGTGACGCCCGATCGGGTGGTGACGGCCAGGGTGTAGCCGGGCGGAGCGGCGGGGGCGTCGCGGACGAGCGGGGCGGTCATCATGAACTCGGGCTCCTGCACGGCCCAGCCGGGCGGCAGGTGCGGGGCGACGGACTCGACCGGGGCGCACAGCTTGAGCCAGGTGCCGGGGACGGTGAGGGTGCGGGTCAGGTGGCGGAGGATCTCGGGGGTCGGGGTGGCCAGGACGTGGCGGGCCACGTGACCGGGCAGGCCGACGTCCACGCGCAGACCCCACGGCTCGCGTACGGGCCGGGGAACGCTGCGGGAGATGACCCATCCTTCAACCCATGCCCGAACTACGGGGGAATGGGTTGGTTTGAGAACCTCCGTCATGGAGAACAGCCTATTGTCTGCCCAGATTCATCCGACCGGGCGTAGCAGGATAAAAAGGACACGGCGTGGCGGCGCCTGGTCGTGCCCCGCGCCAGGTAGGGTCCCGGTTGTGCACGTTGAGATACATGGCCACCGGGGGGCTCGCGGCCTCTGGCCGGAGAACACCCTGCCGGGGATGAGCCGCACGATGGAGCTGGGCGTGCATGCGCTCGAGCTCGACGTCGCGCTCACCGCCGATCGGCGCCTCGTGCTCACGCACGACCTCACGGTGTCGGCCGTGACCAGTGCCGACCGGCGTCCGGTCTACGCCGGCGACCCGCTCTACCCGTACGTCGGCAAGCCCATCAACGCACTCACCCTGGCCCAGCTGCGCACGCTCGACGTCGGCGTACGGCTGCCGCGCCACCCCGACGACCCGTTCGCGCTGACGCAGGTCCCCATGCCCGAGACCCGCATGCCGACGCTCGGCGCGGTGCTGGGGCTGGTCAACGCCTACGAGGCGGAGAGCGTACGGCTGCACGTCGAGCTCAAGTCCGACCCGACGCGGCCTGAGGTCACCCCCGACCCCGAGCTGTTCACCGCGCTGGTCGTCGAGGAGCTCGACCGGCACGGCCGGCTCGACAACGTTGCCATCCTCAGTTTCGACTGGCGGATCATCAGGCACGCCGCCGAGCTGGCGCCGGGCACGCGGCGCTTCGCGCTGATCGAGCTGGACACCCTGCACTGGAACGACGGCGTGGGCGACGACGTGCCCGCCGCCGCGCGTGCGGCCGGGGCCACCACGCTCTCGCCCGAGCACATCATGGTGGACGAGAGCCTGATGGAGCAGGCCGAGGCGGCCGGGCTCGACGTGGCGGTCTGGACCGTCAACGAGCCCGAGCTGGCGGCCAGGATGCTGGACCTGGGAGCGGCCGGGATCGTCACCGACTATCCCGACCGGATGCGGGAGCTGTGGCAGGAGCGAGGGCTTGCGCTGCCCCTGCCGGTGGCCCCGCTCCGTCCCGTGAGCGTCTGAGCCGGCCCGCGCGGGCCGAAGCGACCCGCGGGTCAGAGCCAGCCGTTGCGGCGGAAGCCGCGGTGCAGCAGGACGCAGGCCGTGATCATGACCGCGAGCACGGCCGGATAACCCCAGACCTGCTTGGTCTCCGGCATGAAGTCGAAGTTCATGCCATAAATTCCGGCGATCATCGTGGGCACGGCCAGGATGGCCACCCAGGAGGAGATCTTGCGCATGTCCTCGTTGGCCAGCGCGTTGGAGCGGGCCAGCGCGGCCTGGAGGATCGAGCTGCACAGCTCGTTCGACGCCTCGACCTGCTCGCACACGCGCGACAGGTGGTCGCCGACGTCGCGGAAGTATTCGCGCATGGCGGAGGGGACGACCCGGCGCTGGGGCAGCGCCGACAAGGGGGCCTGGAGCGGGGTGACGGCCCGCTTCATCTCCAGCATCTCGCGCTTGAGCTGGTAGATCCGGTTGATGTCACGGGAGCTGACGTCGGCGAAGACGGTCGCCTCGACTTCTTCGAGCTCCAACTGCATCAGGTCGGCCACCTGGAGGTACTGGTCGACCACATGGTCGGCGATGGCGTGCAGGACGCCGGCCGGGCCCCGGTCCATCAGCTTGGGCTCGTCTTCGAGGCGCTCGCGGACGCCGGTGAGCGGGCAGTGCTCGCCGTGGCGCACCGTGACCACGAAGTCCACGCCCAGGAACACCATGATCTCGCCGGTGGCGATGATCTCGCTGTTGGCGGTCAGCTCGTCGTGGTCGAGGTAGGCGATCGTCTTGAGCACCATGAACAGCGACTCGCCGTAACGCTCGACCTTGGGCCGCTGGTGGGCCTTGACGGCGTCCTCGACGGCCAGCGGGTGCAGCCCGAAGACCTCGGCCAGCCACTCCACCTCGGGAGCGGCGGGCTCGTGCAGCCCGACCCAGACGAACGCGTTGACGCCGTCGGAGCTCTTGTTGTGCTCGCGAACGAGGTCGAGTGCCTCGACGATGCCGGAGGCGTCGACCTTCTCGCCCTGTACGTAGGCGCCGAACTCGACTATCGAGTCGACGGGCGGCACGCACACCTCGCGTACGGGCTTGACGAGCTGGTGCGGAACCCGCGTGGGCACGGGGTGGCGGTTGATGCGACGGAAAAGGGTGGACGAGCGCATGGCAGTCCCTTTCCGCCCGACCAGGGACGCTCCACGCGCGATGAAGTCACCTCAATCAACACGGATTGCGTGGAGGCACGATCAGGCTGCCGAATTGGAGTGGTCGGGGGTAAGCAGGTCGTACGTGTGCGAGCACGTACTGCTGGGATCACCAGGATTCATCCCGGACCACCTCCAATCGCATGGGGACGCCGCGAAGCCGCCTCAAGCTACCACAGGCGGGTGAACCTCATTGACGATACCCGCCCGGAGTCCTTCCGCTCAGGTAGAACTCCACAAAGTTTCTTGCCTATTCCGGCAGATGCCGTCCCAACGCTTCCGCCGGCCGCCGTCCTCGCCTCCCGGCGGATGCCGTCCCAACGCCTCCGGCGGGCGCCGTCCTCGGTGACCGGAGGGCGTGTCAGGCGGCGGGCCTGCGACAATGGAGCGCGTGCGCGTTCTAGTCATTGGATCCGGTGGGCGTGAGCACGCCCTGTGCCGTTCACTCAAGCTCGATCCCCAGGTCAGCGAGCTTCACTGTGCGCCAGGCAATCCTGGCATCGAGGAGGTCGCGACCGTCCATCCGGTCGATCCGCTCGACCCCGGGCAGGTGGCCGAGCTGGCGGCGCGGCTGCGGGTCGACCTCGTCGTGGTGGGGCCGGAGGCGCCGCTCGTGGCGGGCGTGAGCGACGCGGTGCGCGAGGCGGGCTTCGCCTGTTTCGGGCCCTCACGTGACGCGGCCATGATCGAGGGGTCGAAGGCGTTCGCCAAGGAGATCATGCGGGCGGCCGACGTGCCGACCGCGCGGGCCAGGACGTGCGAGACCGAGGAGGAGGCCGCCGCGGCGCTCGACGAGTTCGGCGCCCCCTACGTGGTCAAGGAGGACGGGCTGGCCGCGGGCAAGGGCGTGGTCGTCACCGACGACCGCGACAAGGCGCTCGCCCACGCGCGGGCCTGCGAGCGGGTGGTGATCGAGGAGTTCCTCGACGGACCCGAGGTGTCGCTGTTCGCGCTGTGCGACGGGAGCACGGCCGTGCCGCTGCAACTGGCGCAGGACTTCAAGCGGGCCTACGACGGCGACGAAGGGCCCAACACCGGCGGCATGGGCGCCTACACGCCGCTGCCGTGGGCGCCCGAAGGGCTGACCGAGCAGGTCATGCGGGAGGTCGTGCATCCGACGATCGGCGAGCTGGCCCGGCGCGGGCTGCCGTACCAGGGGGTGCTCTACGTGGGCCTGGCGCTGACCGCCAAGGGGCCGAAGGTGGTCGAGTTCAACGCCCGCTTCGGCGACCCCGAGACGCAGGTGCTGCTCGACCGGCTGGAGACTCCGCTCGGCGGGCTGCTGATGGCCAGCGCGACCGGTGAGCTCGGGCTCGACCCGGTCTTCCGCGACGGCGCGGCCGTGACCGTGGTGATCGCGGCCGAGGGCTACCCGGAGTCGCCGGTCAAGGGCGACGTGATCACAGGGCTGCGCGAGACCGCGAACGCGTACGTCATCCACGCCGGCACGAAACGGGCCGGCGACGACATCGTCTCCAGCGGCGGGCGGGTGCTCAACGTGGTCGGCCACGGGCCCGACCAGGAGAGCGCGCGCCGGGCGGCCTACGACCTCGTCGCCGGGATCGGACTGCGCGGTTCCTTCCACAGAACGGACATCGCCCGATGAAGCGTGTGCACTCCGGCAAGGTACGCGACCTCTACGAGACCGACGAGGGCCTGCTGCTCATGGTCGCCTCCGACCGGATCTCGGCCTTCGACTACGTCATGGAGCCCGACATCCCCGACAAGGGGGCCATCCTCACGCAGATGTCGCTGTGGTGGTTCGACCAGCTCAAGGACGTCGTGCCCAACCACGTCGCGGGCCACGGCGACGACTCCCGCAGCGTGCTGTGCCGGCCGCTGAAGATGGTCCAGGTCGAGTGCGTGGCCAGGGGCTATCTGGCGGGCGGCGGGCTGAACGAATACCGCGCGAGCGGCACGGTGTCCGGGGTGGCGCTGCCGCCCGGGCTGGAGGACGGCTCGCGGCTGCCCGAGCCGATCTTCACGCCGTCCACCAAGGCGCCCCAGGGCGAGCACGACGAGCCGATCCCGTACGAGCAGGTCGTGGCGCTGGTCGGCGCGGAGACGGCCGCGGAGCTGCGGCGGATCACGCTGGCGGTCTACACGCGCGGCGCGGAGATCGCCCGCGAGCGGGGCATCATCGTGGCCGACACGAAGATCGAGCTGGGCTGGGACGCAGACGGCGTGCTGACGCTGGGCGACGAGGTGCTGACGCCCGACTCGTCGCGGTTCTGGCCGGCCGACGAATGGAAACCCGGCCGTTCCCAAACGTCGTTTGACAAGCAATTTGTACGCGATTGGCTACTATCGCCCGAATCTGGATGGGACAAAGACTCAGGAAACCCCCCACCTCGGCTCCCCGACCACATCGTCGAGCTGACCAAGCAGCGATACCTAGAAGCGTATGAGCGCATCACGGGGGCTTCCTTTAGCGGATGATTCGGCTGGGTCATGTGGTGTGAGCGACTACTGTTGGCCCGATCGAGCCTCACCGCCAGAAATCAAGGAGCCGCACGAATGGTCCGTTACCGCGTGCGCGGTGGCAACGCACTGCGTGGAACCGCGTTCATCCAGGGCGCGAAAAACGCCGTGCTTCCCATGATCGGCGCGGCTCTGCTCGCCCCGACGGGCCGCACCGTCCTGCGCAACGTGCCGATCATCGAGGACGTCCGCCGCGCGGTCGAGCTGGCCGAGGCGATCGGCGCGTACGTCGAGCTGCACGAGTCCGAGCGCACGCTGGTCATCGACGCCTCCAAGGTGAACAGCCCGGTCCTGCCCGCCGAGATCGCCCGGCGCTTCCGCGGCTCCGTGCTGTTCACCCCCGCCCTGCTCCACCGCCTCGGCGAGGCGATCGTGGAGGGGGTCGGCGGCTGCAACCTGGGCAGCCGCAACCTCGACTTCCACTATCTCGGCTACAAGCGGCTGGGCGCGATCGTGGACGAGGGCGAGACCGTCATCCACGTCAAGGCCTCCGGCCTGACCGGCGCCACCCTCTACCTCGACACCCCCTCCCACACCGGCACCGAAAACCTCATCATGGCCGCCGCCCTGGCCAAGGGCACCACCGTGATCGAGAACGCGGCGCTGGAGCCCGAGGTGCTCGACGTCATCGACATGCTCACCAAAATGGGCGCGCGCATCAGCGGCGGCGGCACCGGCTTCATCACCGTGGAGGGCGTCGAGGAGTTGCACGCGGTCGAGCACACGGTCATGCCCGACCGCCTCGACGCCGGCGTCTTCGCGATGGCGGCGGCGATCACCGGCGGTGAGGTCAGCCTCGTGGGAACCGGCCTCGACCTGGGCGTCGTGCGCTACAAGCTGGAGCAGATGGGCGTGGAGTTCCACCGCCAGGGCGCGGTGCTCCACGTACGCTGCGGCGGCCCGCTGCGGCCGATCAACATCATCACCGACACCTATCCGGGGTTCGCCACCGACCTGCAGTCCCCGATGATGACGGTCGCGGCGCTCGCCGACGGCACCAGCTACATCCATGAGCGCATCTTCGACGGTCGCTTCGCGCTGGCCGGCGAGCTGAACAAGATGGGCGCCAACGTGGAGGTCGAGGGGAGCAGGGCCGTCGTCCGCGGCCGCACCCCGCTCACCGGCACCCAGGTGACGGCTCACGACCTGCGTTCGGGGATCGCGCTCGTTCTCGCCGGCCTGGCCGCCGAAGGGGAGACCCAGATCGACTCGGGATACCTGATCGATCGCGGCCACGCGCATCTCGCGGCGCGAATGCGCGCACTCGGCGCGGACATTACACGAGAGATTTCAGAGCGCTAAAAAACGGTAGAAAATCCGCTTTGAGCTGCCAGAACATCATGTCGGGCGGTCAACCAGAACGGCTTTCCGGAAAAGTCGGGCGTGACATTACGGCCCCCGCGAGCGATCGTTCCAAAAGAGAGCACTGCAACGGACGGCAGGATGGGACGAACATTGGTCGAGAGGGCCGAAGAAACTCCCCGAGTGTCACGCCCGGGCGCTATGACACCGGACCTCACCATCGGCGTGGTCGGACCCCACGACCTGGTCGAGCGAGTCATGCTGATGGGTCACGCCGCGGCGCCGCTGCCGTGTCGCCTGGTCGCGGCCGCGTACCGCGATGAACAGGAGGCGCCCGACAAGGTGACGCGGCTCGGTCCCGGTGTCGACGCATGTCTGTTCGCCAGCCCGGTCCCCTACGACCTGGCCAGGCGATCCGGCGTGCTGACGATGCCCGCGACGTACGTGCAACTCGGCGGAGCCGCACTGGTGGCGGCGTTGGCCAAGGCCGCGCTGGACACCCGCATGGATCCCCAGAAGGTCAGCATCGACGTGGTCAGCAGGGCCGATGTCGAGGAGGCGTACACCGACCTCGGCATCCCCGCCGCGGACGTGCACAGCCGCGACGAGCCGGGAGCCACCGGCACGATCGCGGCCTACCACGAACGCCTGGCCCGTCAGGGAGCCACTACGGGAGCGCTGACGTGCCTGCCCGCGGTGGCCGAGCGCCTGCACGCGGCGGGCGTACCGGTCATCAGGATCAGGCCGACGTCGGCGGCGGTCCGGACGGCGCTGCACACCGCGGCGCTGCTCGGGGCGCATCACCGGCTGGAGGAGTCACAGCTCACGGTCGTGCTGGTGGAGGTGCCGACGCTGCGCGAACCCGTGCGCCGCGCCGCGCCCCGCTACTGGCGCGACGAGCTGCGGCTGTCGCTGCACCGGCTCCTGGTCCAGGAGGCGAACCGGATCAACGCCACCGTCTGGCCCATCGACGATCACAGCTACCTGGTGACCGCCACCAGGGGCTCGATCGCCGCTGCGACGGACGGGTTCAGGGTGTTGCCCTTCGCCGCCAGGATCAGGGACGAGCTGGGGCTGGCGGTCGAGGTCGGCGTGGGCATGGGGCGTACGACGCATGACGCGGAGTCGCACGCCAGGGCCGCGCTCGCGCGGACCCAGGCGGGTAAACAAGCACAGGGATTCGCGGTGGATCGCGAGGGGCGGGCGCTCATCCCGGCCCCCCGGATGCCCCCTACCGGGGCCACCGCACTCAAGCCCAAGGGGGTGGAGGTACTGGCCAGGCTGGCGGCGAAGCTCGAAGGCGGCGACACCGTGGTCGATGCCGAGGGCGCGGGCAAGATGCTCGGCGTCACGCCCCGTACGGCCCGGCGGTTGCTGCGCACGTTGGTTGACGAGGGACTCGCGTGGCCGCTTCCGCCGAACCGTACGCCGCAACCCGGGCGTCCCAGGCAGCTGTACCGGCTGATCGTGGAGAAGCTCGGGCCGCGCTGAACCTGGGGCTGACCTGGGGTGGAAGTATGGCCCGCCGTGTCGCGGCACGGCGGGCCCGCACCCTCGCGTGACCACCGCATTGACGGAGGGTGTCAGGACAGCCAACAAGAACGTTGACTCTTGTGAACTAATTGGTTGACGCGGGTGGATGGGGGGTATGTTCTCCCACGCCCCCGATCGACGCGATTCGGACGGGGGCACCAAATCCCCTCTCCCTGCCGCCACGGCGCAGCCTTGCGATCTGCCTTTGGCGGCATTTCGGGCCTTTCGGGCCACCTCCCCCGCGTGAAGGGCTGCTGCGCGGGGCTGTGGGGTAGCTGGGAGCGCTTCCGTGGCGACAGTGGCTCCAGGTTCTACGGGCGCAGACAAGGCCCGTCATCGAGGCCGTCAGCGCTTGCGGAGAACGCGCGCCACCGGCCCGGCGGATGCCGAGTCCGATACCCGCTGGGCTTCTGTCGGAGAAACTCGATAGAGTCACGAGCCATGAGTTCAAACGCTACTGACAGCCGGTCTCCACTGCTTGTCTGGGGCGCCCTGGCGATCGTCTACGTGGTGTGGGGCTCGACCTACCTCGGCATCAGGATCTCCATCGAGACCCTGCCGCCGATGCTCCAGGGCACATTGCGATTCGTGACGGCCGGGCTGCTGCTCGGCGGCTTCCTGCTGATCAGGAAGGGCCGGGCGGCGTTCAGGATGTCCTGGCGCCAGGCCGGCGGCGCCGCACTCGTCGGCGTGCTGCTGCTCACCGGCGGCAACGGCATGGTCGCCGTGGCCGAGCAGCACATCTCCTCCGGCCTGGCCGCGCTGCTCGTGGCCGGGGTGCCGCTCTGGCTGGTGGTGCTCAGGCTCGTCTTCAGAGACCGGCCCGCCGTGCCGACGCTGGCCGGAGTGCTGGTCGGGTTCTGCGGGGTCGCGGCCCTGTCGCTGAACGGCGGCGGCGAGGCGGCCGACGCCAGCGGGATCGTGGTGATCCTGCTGGCGTCACTGTCGTGGTCGGTCGGCTCGTTCCTGTCCGGCCGGATCCCGATGCCCCGCGACGCCTGGACCGCCAGCACGATCGAGATGCTGGCCGGCGGCCTCGGGCTGGCCGTGGTCGGCCTGTCGCTCGGCGAGCGGCTCGACCTGGCCGCCGTCTCCGGGCGGTCGTGGCTGGCGCTGGCCTACCTGGTGCTGGTGGGCTCGCTGGTCGGCTTCACCGCCTACACCTGGCTGCTCGGCAACGCGCCCATCTCGCTCGTCTCGACGTACGCCTACGTCAACCCGATCGTGGCCGTCGTCCTCGGCGTGCTCGTGGTCGACGAGCACGTGACGCCCCAGATCCTGGTCGGCGGGCTGGTGATCCTGGTCGGCGTCGCACTGGTGGTCTCCACCGAGCGACGCGGACGATCCAGGACGCCCGCCGTCACCACCGAGCCCGCGCCCGTCAGCAGCCCGGCCTCCCCTTGAGCGGCGAGCGGCCCTGACCGGCACCGGCACCAGGCGGCGAGCGGCCGTCACGGCCGCCGCCACCTGACGGCGAGCGGCCGTGAGGTCCGCCGCCCGCCACCTGACGGCCGACGGACGGCTAGCGGCGGAACGCCTGGGCCGCTGCGAGGAAGGCGTCGTTCGCCTCGGGCGTGCCGATCGACACCCGCACCCCTTCCGGCTGGAACGGTCGCACCGCCACGCCCTCGGTCGCGCAGGCGGCGGCGAAGTCGAGCGTGCGCTCGCCGAGGCGCAGCCAGACGAAGTTCGCCTCGGTGGGCGGCACCGTCCAGCCCTGCGCGATGAGCGCCTCACGCACTCGGGTGCGCTCCTTGACGACTCGCTCGACCCGTTCGAGCAGCTCGTCCTCGGCCTTGAGCGAGGCGATGGCGGCGACCTGGGCGAGGGCGTTGACCGCGAAGGGGATGATCGTCTTGCGCACCGCCGTGGCCACCGGCTCGGGCGCGATCAGGTAGCCGACGCGCAGCCCGGCCAGCCCGTACGCCTTGGAGAACGTGCGCAGCACGCAGACGTTGGGCCGGTCTCGGTAGAGGGTGAGCCCGTCGGGCACGTCCTCGTCGCGCACGTATTCGTGGTAGGCCTCGTCGATGACCACCAGCACGTCCTCGGGCACCCGGGCGAGGAACGACTCCAGCCCGTCGCGGCGGATGGCGGTGCTGGTCGGGTTGTTGGGGTTGCACAGGAACACCATGCGGGTGCGCTCGTTGATCGCCGCGGCCATGGCGTCGAGGTCGTGGTCCTCACCCGCCAGCGGCACGGTGACCGAGGTGACCCCGGCCAGGTCGGCGAGGAGCGGGTAGGCCTCGAACGAGCGCCACGCGTAGACGACCTCGGCCCCGGGCTCGCCCACCGCCTCGAACAGCTGCTGCGCCACGGTGACCGACCCCGCGCCGAGCGCGACGTGGTCGAAGGGCACGCCGAACCGCTCCGCGATGGCCTCGGTCAGCTTGACCGAGCCGGGGTCGGGGTAGCGGTTGATCTCCCGCGCCGCCTCGGCGATGGCCTCGACCACGGAGGGCAGCGGATCGTAGGGAGATTCGTTGGAGGACAGCTTGTAGGAGCGCCCGTCGGGAGCGACGACCGCTTTGCCCGCCTTGTAGGCAGCCATGGTGTCCAGGATCTGGCGGAAACGAGGCATGCCCTCACCATAGAAGGCAGGGGGCGATGAGGCATCCTCCGGCCCCGCCGCTCACTCCTTGAGGCTGCGCAGCATGGGCGGATGCAGCAGCTCGGCGGGACCGCGGCGGTAGAGCTTGGCCGGCCGGCCGCCGTCTCTGGTCGTCGTGTCGCCGGTCTCCAGCAGGAAGTCCTTCGCCTTGGTGACCTTGCGGTGGAAGTTGCGCGGGTCGAGCGGGCGGCCCCAGACGATCTCGTAGACCCGCCGCAGGTCGGCCACGGTGAACTCCGGCGGGCAGAACGCCGCCCCCAGCGAGGTGTACTCCAGCTTGGCCCGGGCCCGCTCGATCCCGTCGAGCATGATGCGCCGGTGGTCGAAGGCCATGACCGTGAGCGAGCCGACCGGCTGCCAGCTCATGTGGGCCTTCTCCGAGGCCGGCAGGTCGGGGGCGAGACCCAGGTAGGCGACGCTCAGCACCCGCTGGCGGGGATCGCGGTCGGGGTAGCCGTAGGTCTGGAGCTGCTCCAGGTGCACCGGCGCGCCGGGGAGGCCGGCCCGCTCGGCGAGCACGCGGTGGGCGGCGGCGGGCAGGTCTTCGTCGAGCTGGATGAAGCCGCCGGGCAGCGACCAGCGGCGCAGGAACGGCGGATTGTCGCGGCGCCACACGAGGGCGCTCAAGGCCTGGTTACGCACGGTGAGCACGACCAGGTCGACACTGACCGGGATGCTCGGGACCATGGCAGGCACGTTACACGCAGTCGTGGGCGGGCAGCGAACCGTGCGCCCCGGCCTGCCAGACGACCGATCCGCCCGCGCGCAACCGGGCCACCGGTCCGGACGCGCGCCCCTGAGCGACCCGCGCCCCGGCTAGGTGACGATGCGTACGTGCAGGGGCTCGGTGGCCGACTGCCCCGACGGCACCTTGACCCCGATCCTGACCCACTCCCCGCCCGGCACCTGGCTCCAGTCGAACGGCACCCACGCCGTCGCCATGCCCTCCGGCAGTTCCTCCTCGAACGGGTCCTCGTCCAGCCAGCCCACGGCCGAGACGACCATCTCCTTGGTGCCGCCCGACCAGGTGAGGGTGATCGTGCTGTTCTTGAGGTTGTAACCGCGCACCTCCACGCCGTCCTGGACGTCGCGCGGGCGCCTGATCGCGTCCACGGCGATCGGCCGGCCCCAGTCCTTGGCGATCTCCTCTTCCAGCGACGGCCGGCCGCAGGTCATGAAGTCGCTCCACATGTAGGAGACGATCTTCTGCACGTACCGTCCGGCCATCGTGACCGCCTGGTCCAGGCGTTTCTTGTCGGTCTTGCCGCGCGTGCCCTGCGGGGCGCAGGGCGGGTCGCCCGAGGGCTCGAACGCCTCCACGTTCGCCCAGAGCTGCACGTGGTAGCCGGAGTCGATCATCTCCTGGCGGGCCGCCGCCATCTCGCGGTAGTAGTCGCGGGTGGACCCGTGGTACGCGTCGCCGTACGTGGCCTCCTCGCCCACCCCCCGGACCGACCGCAGCCGCTCGTCCACCTCGTCGTCGCGCTCGTCGGGCCAGAACAGCCCCACCTTGCCCGTGCCCCGGCTGTCCTGCGGCGCGATGATGCCGACCCCGGCCTTCACCAGCGCCTTGAAACCCTCGGCCACCTGCTTGGGCGTCTGCCCGAAGGCGACCTCCTTGCGCGCGTCGAGATAGGGGCTGATCAGGATGGGTTTGCCGGACAACTCCTGCTCGACGATCATGTGCTGGTCGGCGTACACCTCAAGCGTCGGGTTCGTGGCCAGCGTGGCCGACATCTGCACCTCGAACGGCTGGTAGACGCCGCCCAGCGCGTCGCGCTCGCCGAAGCGCGCGCCGTAGTCCTGGAGGATGCGCCGGGTCAGCGTGGTGAGCGTGCCGAGGTGCCGCTTCTCGGCCCTGATCTGCGACTTCGCGTCGCGCGGGGCCAGCGGCAGTGCGGGGAAGACGCGCATGCCGAACTGGTCGGCCAGGTCGAGCAGCTTGGTCAGACTGTCGGTCTCGGAGCCGGCGACCAGGATCATGTCGTAGGAGCCGGGCTTGCCGCTGAAGTCGCAGGTGGCGTCGTCGGAGCCGTCGGCCTGGGTGATGAGCCGGTAGTAGATGCGCTTGCCGGCCACGATCGGGTGTTCGATCTGGGGGCAGCGGAACAGGTCGGGGCCGAACGACTCGTCGGTGCGGTAGACGTACATGCGGCCGATCCGGTTGTCGGGATGGGCCTGCTGGAGGTCGTGCAGCGCGGCGTCGTAGCAGGTCATGCCGTTCTCGACGCAGCCCTTGTAGAGCGAGTCGACGGAGCCGTCCTTGGCCTTGATCTGCCCGGTGTCGGTGACGGTGCGGAACTGCAGGCCGTAGCCGATCCTGATGATCGTGTCGCCACCGACGCGGTGGATCTCCTGCAGCTGCTTGCGCCACGTGCAGGGGTTCGACTTGGGGGTGATCCAGTAGCCGGTGACGGCGTAGGGGGCCTTCTCGCCGGTGTCGAACGTTCCACAGTCGTCGGTGAACTCGCTCACCGCCGGCGTCGGCGCGGCCGTCGTCTTGACCGGCGTCGAGGCGACGGCCGTGGGGGCCGTCTTCTCCGCGGAGTCCGGCAGCACGATGATCACGGCCGCGATCACGGCCAGGATGGCGGCGCCCACGACCAGGAAGAGCCAGCGCACGTTCAGGAACCTACCCGCCCTCGTCAGTTCTCGTGAGTTACGGCTTGACCCCGGCCCAGGACTCCAGCTGTGTCACGAACCGCTTGGCGGAGTTGGGCCAGTGGTGGTTGGCCCGGGCCGCCGCGTAACCCCGCGCGCCCTGCGCCCGCCGCTCCCTGACGTCGTCGCGCAGGGTCAGCACGGCCTGCGCGACCGCCTTGGGGTCCTCCCACGGCACCACGACGCCGCTGTCATAGCGCTCGACCAGCTCGACCGCCCGCGGTGACGGGGTCGTGATGACCGGGATGCCGTGTGCCATGTACTCCACGATCTTCGTGGGCATCGAGTGCCGGTAGTTGGGCTCGTCGTGCAGTAACGACAGCCCGGCCAGTGCCCCGTCGAGCCGCTTGAGCGCCTCGTCGTTGGGCATGAAGTCACGCCATTCGAGCAGGCCCTCGGTGACGGCCTGGTTGAGCACCGGGCGGCTCTGCGGGTCGGCGTACCCGATCAGCTCCACCGTCACCCGGTACGGCTGCAGCAGCTTGGCCACCTCGATGGCCTCGAACACGCCGCGCGCCCTGGACAGCCAGCCGAGGTAGACCACGCGGTCGTCGCCCGGCGGCGTCACGGAGTCGGGCACCCAGGTCTCGTTCGGGACGATCAGGTGGGCGTCCTTGAACCTGCCCGCGTAGGCCGTCTCGGCCAGCAGCAGGTGCATGTGCCGCTCCGCGGTGCCCTCCAGCATGCGCGCCAGGAAGCGCACCGGCGGCCGCAGCGGCGCCGGCAGCCACGGCTTGAGCGAGAGCGTGGCGGGGGTGTCCTCGTGCACGTCCCACACCACGGGCGGGCTGTGCCGCATCCCCCACACCGCGAACAGCAGCTCGGGGTCGTGGATGAGGACGAGGTCGACCTTGTCGCGCATGCGCTTGAACAGCCGCCGCGCGGCCCACACCGCGGCCATCCGCTTGCGCTGGGCGGCCCTGGGCAGATCCACACCGGTGACCCACGGCCGGGGCACGACGCCGTGCGCCGTGAACGACGCCGCGTACGTGACCTCATGACCGGCATCCACAAGGGCACGGATCTGCCGATGCAGAATTCTCGCGTCCTCGGGGTTATGCACCACCGTCATGACGAGCACGTGCACTGCGCGCAACCCTCCGTCGCTACAGCCGCTCGACGCGTTCACCCTCGGCGAGGACGCCGCGGGTGTCCAGCACGAGCCTGGCCTTGGCCTCGACCATGTCGAGGTCGAACGCGGCGTGCTGCTGAAGCAGCAGCGTCACGTCCGCGTTGATCACGGCCTCGGCCAGATCCTCCTCACGCGGCACCGGGGTGCCGTCCACCGACCACTCCTTGACGTACGGGTCCGCGAACGAGAGCTCGGCGCCCAACTCCAGCAGCGCACGCGCCACGGGGAGGGCCGGAGTCTCACGCTCGTCGGCGATATCCGGTTTGTAGGTGACGCCGAGCATAACGACTTTGGCGCCGTTGACGGCCTTTTTATGCCTGTTGAGCAACCGTTGTGCGCGAGCGACCACGTACGAGGGCATCCGCTCGTTGATCTCCTGCGCCAGCTCCACGAACCGGAACGGGTAGCCGAGCTTGCGCACCGTGTACGACAGGTACGACGGGTCGACCGGGATGCAGTGCCCGCCGACCCCCGGCCCCGGCAGGAACTTGTGGAAGCCGAACGGCTTGGTGGCCGCCGCCTCGATGGACTCCCACAGGTCGATGCCGAGCTCGTCGCAGAAGATCGCCATCTCGTTGACGAGGGCGATGTTGACGTGCCGGTAGGTGTTCTCCAGCAGCTTGGCCATCTCGGCCTCGCGGGTGCCGCTGACCGGCACCACCTGCTCGATGAACTGCCCGTAGAACGCCGTGGCCCGGTCGCGACAGGCAGGAGTGAAGCCGCCGACGACCTTGGGTGTGTTGCGCAGGCCGAACTTGGGGTTGCCCGGGTCGATGCGCTCGGGCGAGAACGCCAGCGAGAAGTCCTCGCCGGCGACGAGCCCCGACTTCTCCAGCAGCGGCCTGGCCACCTCGTCGGTGGTGCCGGGCCACGTGGTGGATTCGAGCACGACGAGCGTGCCCTTGCTCAGGTTGCGGCCGACGGCCCTGGTCGCGCCCTCCACCGCGGACAGGTCCGGGCGGTGGTCCTCGTCGAGCGGGGTCGGGACGCAGATGACGATCGTGTTGCTTCTGGCCAGCACGGCCTCGTCGAGCGTGGCGCTGAACCCGCTGGCCAGCATGTGCTCAAGGTCGGCGTCGGTCAGGTCATCGATGTAGGACTGCCCGGCGTTGAGCGCGTCGACCTTGGCCGGGTCCACGTCCACGCCGACGACCCGCAGGCCGGCGGCCACTGCCTCCTTGGCGAGAGGCATGCCGACGTAGCCCAGACCGATGACAGCCAAGTCGATTTCTGTCACAGCTGTGCCTTTGGGAGCCGGAAACAACACTTCATGGTCGCAAAGGTTATCTCAAGTCCACCTAGCTCACGCCTAATGCGACCGAACCTGTCGTAAGAGACAGCCAACACGAAGGTCATCATTCGGCAAGGGACCGGTATAGGGCTTGATAAGTCTCGGCAACGCGGCTCCAAGTCCGCTTCGCCGCCACTTCCGCACGTCCCGCCTCACCCATCTCGGCCCGCCGCGCCGGGTCCTCACGGAGCCCGGCGATGGCCTTGGCCAGCTCGGCGGGATCGCCGGGCGGGACCAGCAGGCCGGCTCCGTCGGAGCCGACGAGCTCGGACAGCGCGGGCAGATCGCTGAGCACGACGGGCTTCCCGAGCGCCATCGCCTCGACGGGTTTCAATGGTGTAACAAGTCGGCAGACGCGCAGATCCTCACGCGGGCAGGCGAAGATGTCGATGGCGTCCTGCGCCTGCAGCGCCTCGTCGGGGCCGACCCGGCCGGGCAGGATGGCGTCGCGCAAGCCCAACTCCTCGACGAGTTCGAGGAGGTTGTCGCGCTCGGTGCCGTCGCCGACGATCAGCACCCGCACGGGGGTGTTCTGGTCGCGCAGCAGCGCGGCGGCGCGCAGTAGGGTCGCGAAGCCCTCGTAGGCCACGATGCTGGACACCGACCCGACCACGATCTCACCGTCGGCGATGCCGTACGCGCTCCTGAACGAGGCCCCGTCGTAGTGGGCCGACAGCAGCTCGTCGTCCACGGCGTTGGGCGCCAGGTGGATCCGCTCGCGCGGCACGCCGCGCTCGACGATCTCGGTGGCCATCGTCTCGGCCAGCGTGACGACGGCGTCGGCCTCGCGCATCAGGAACGCCTCGCGCTCGCGCTGGAGCACGTGCCGCTGGCTGCCGACCCTGATCGGGTCGCGCGAGGCCCAGGTCTCCTCAAGGAAGCCGCGCACCTCGTAGACGAACGGCGTGCCGGTCCTGTCGCGCACGGCGTGGGCGACGGAGCCGTTGCGGTGGTCGGTGGCGGCGTGCAGGACCTGCGGGCGCAGCTCGGTGACCAGCTTGGTGACCCGATCGGCTCCCTTGATCATGCGCCCCTGCATCTCGAACGGCATCTCGCCGTGAGCACCCGGCAGCAGCCGGTAGTAGGGGATGCCGTCGATCTCGTCGTACGGCGTCGCGTCCGCGTGCCCCTGCAGCATGGGCCAGCCCCAGCTGGTTACCACGTGCGGGTCGATGCCCGCGGCCTTCTGCGCGGTGACGATGCGGTGGGTCCTGACGGTGTAGCCGGCCTGCGTGTACGGCAGCGCGTTGGTGACCAGGTGCAGCACCCGGCCCTTGACCCGCTCCAGGATGGCCACCTTGGGCCCAGGCGGGATCGGGTCGGGGCTGATCGCGGCCAGCTCGCCCCGGTAGTAGGCGGCCCTGCGCTTGACGAACGGGTATTTGGCGTGGGCGTCCAGCACGGTGGATGCCTCGCTGACCCGGCCGGCTTCCCAGAGTTCCTTGGCCTCGTTCCACGGCCCCTTGACCACGCGCATGCCGAACTTGCGCACGATGCGCCTGGCCCGGCGAGCGGCCGGCCAGGCGACGCTGCCGACGATGGGGCGCAGGCCCGAGGGCAGCGCGTCGGCGGCGGCCTGCGCCACGCGGACGGGGTCGGACTTGACCTTCGTCACGACCACGCGGGAGACGATGATCGGGTGCTGGACGAAGCCCTTGAGAAGTCCACCGACGCCGGCACGGGCGGACTTCGCGGAGACCCCGTCAGATCTGCGGGAGGAGTCTTGACGACTGGCGTCGGATGCCACGCTGGGACCGTACCATAGGCAGCGTTTTTTCCCTTCCGCTATGAAAGGCGAGGTCAATGAGGGAAAACCCCCTGGTCCTGCACGTTTTGGGCGCTCGTCCCAATTTCGTGAAAGCGGCCCCGGTGGTGCGGGCACTCGGCGAGCTCGGCGTGCGGCAGGGCATCATCCACACTGGTCAGCACTACGACGCGCTGATGTCCGACGTCTTCTTCGCCGATCTCGGCCTGCCCGAGCCGGTGGCCAACCTCGGGGTCGGCTCAGGCAGCCACGCCAAGCAGACCGCCGCCCTGCTCGTCGGCCTTGAGGAGGTCGTCCAGGAGCACGAGCCCGACCTGGTCGTCGTCTACGGCGACGTGAACTCCACGCTGGCCGCGATCCTGGTCTGCGCCAAGCTGGGCGTACGGACCGCGCACGTCGAGGCGGGGCTGCGCTCCTACGACCGCGGAATGCCGGAGGAGGTCAACCGGGTCGTCACCGACGCGCTGGCCGACCTGCTGTTCGCCACCTCGCCGGAGGCGCTGTCGTACCTGGCGGGCGAGGGCGTGCCCGCGTCGAAGGTGCACCTTGTGGGCAACCCCATGATCGACAGCCTGTACGCGGCGCTGCCGTCGCTGGACCCGGCGCCCGTGGTGGCGCGGCTGGCGCTGCCCGCGCGTTACGCGGTGGCCACCCTGCACCGCCCGGCCAACGTGGACACCCCGGAGGCCGCCAAGGAGCTGGTGGACGCGGTGCTGGAGGTCTCGCGGCAGATCCCGATCGTGGTGCCGATCCACCCGCGCGGCAAGGCGCGGCTGGCCGAGGCGGGCCTGGTGGACGGCGAGTCGATCAAGGTGGTCGACCCGCTGGGCTATGTGGACTTCCTCTCACTCGTCCGCGGCGCGGCGCTGGTCGTCACCGACTCCGGCGGCGTCCAGGAGGAGACGACCATGCTCGGCGTCCCCTGCCTGACCGTCCGGCCCAACACCGAGCGGCCGATCACGATCACCCACGGGACGAACCGCCTGGTCACCCCCGCACTGCTGCCTGCGGCGGCGGAGAAGGCGCTGGCCGACGGCGCGGCCACGCCGGCCGGTGAGCTGCCGGTGCTGTGGGACGGCAAGGCCGGGCCGCGCATCGCCACGGTGATCGCCGCCTGGCTGAAGGGCGACAACCTCGCCCCTGCCTCTCAGGGCAAACGCCGCGAATAGCGGCAATGTCCGCCGTACTATGAGTTCCCTCCGCTAAGCGATAGGCGTACCACCATGGCCGATACTCCAGAACAGCCCACCTACCAGCGACTCGGCCCCGTCAACTGGCTGCCGGAAGAGCGCAAGCTCGTCGAGCGGTACGAGGCGGAGGTCACGGAGCTGCGCAGGCGGCTGGAGATCGCCGAGGCGAAGGCGGCGTACGCGACCTGGAAGCTGGAGGCGACCCAGGCCAAGCGGACGTTCAAGCTGGGTGAGGCGCTGGGCTCGAAGAGCCCGGGACGGATCGTCGAGGCGGTCCGCTCGAAGGAGCGGGCGCCCAAGCCGCCGCTGCCGGTCAGCGAGGCCGCCGCGCTGGCCGGCAACCGTCCTCCCATGGTCGAGGTGCCCGCGGTGAAGTGGCCGAACGGCCCGGTGGCCCGGCCCGACCTCAAGGTCGCGGTGATCCTCGACGACTTCTCCAGGATGGCCTTCCGCTACGAGTGGGACCAGATCGAGTTCGGGCTCAAGGACTGGCCGGAGATCTTCGCCGACAAGCGGCCCGACCTGCTGTTCTGCGAATCGGCCTGGCACGGGAACCAGGGCCGCTGGCGCTACCAGATGACCGGCACGAACGCTCCGAAGGAGCCGCTGCGTGAGCTGGTGGCGTGGTGCCGGCAGGAGGGCATCCCCACGGTCTTCTGGAACAAGGAGGACCCGCCCAACTTCGACTTCTTCATCGACACGGCCAAGCTGTTCGACTTCGTGTTCACCTGCGACGGTGACATGGTGCCGAAATATCGGGAAATTTTGGGACATGATCGGGTGGACGTGCTGCAGTTCGCCGCCCAGCCCCGCGTGCACAACCCGATCCAGCAGAACAAGGGCCGCCTGCACGACGTGGTCTTCGCCGGGATGTACTTCAGGGACAAGCATCCCGAGCGGCGCGAGCAGATGGAGACCGTGCTCGATCCGGTCAGGGAGCTGGGCCTGCACATCTTCGCGCGCAACGGCGAGGTGGACGAGAAGTACGCCTGGCCGGAGAAGTACCGGCCGCACATCGTGGGCGAGCTGCCCTATGACCAGATGCTGGCCGCGTACCGGATGTACAAGGTCTTCCTCAACGTCAACTCCGTGCTCGACTCCCCGACCATGTGCGCCAGGCGCGTCTTCGAGCTGTCGGCCTGCTCGACCCCCGTCGTGTCGGGCTGGTCGCGGGCGATCGAGGAGACCTTCGGCGACCTGGTGCCGATCGCGCGCGAGCCGATCGAGTCCTACAACCAGGTGCTGCACCTGATGAACAGCCCCGAACTGCGGGCCAGGATGGGTCACCTGGCGATGCGCGAGGTGTTCGACAAGCACCTCTTCTCGCACCGCGTGGACCAGATCCTCCAGGACCTGGGGCACCACGTGGAGCCCAGGTCGCGCTCGATCTCGGTCGTGCTGCCCACCAACCGCGCCGCGCAGATCGAGCACGCGATCTCGTCGGTCGCCAAGCAGCGGCACCGCCCGCTCCAGCTCATCATGGTGCTGCACGGCCTGGACATCGACCCGGTCGTGGTGGCCGACAAGGCTCGCATGGCGGGCATCTCTGACGTCGTGGTGCTGCCCGCCGCCGCCGAACTGTCGCTCGGCGCCTGCATGAACCTGGGCATCGACGCCGCCGAGGGCGAGCTGATCGCCAAGATGGACGACGACAACCTCTACGGCGAGCACTACCTGTCGGACCTGGTCAGGTCCTTCGACTACTCCGACGCGGAGCTCACGGGCAAGGGCGCGCACTACGCGTACTTCGAGGGCAGCAACACCACGATGTTGCGCCTGCCCGGCCTGGAGCACCGCTACTCGTGGCTGGTGCAGGGAGGCACGTTCCTCGGCAAGGCGGACCTGTTCCGCTCGTACCGCTTCGCCGACATCACCAGGGGCGAGGACACCCACCTCGTACGGCGCCTCAAGGAGGACTCCGTCAAGATCTACTCGGCGGACCGCTTCAACTTCGTCTACTGGCGCAGCGCCGACACCGCGATGCACACCTGGCAGGCCGACCACATCAAGCTGACCAGGAACGCCCAGTTCTCCTTCGTCGGCCGCCCGGACGATCACGTGCTGATCTGACCGCGCCGGGGCGTCCATGGGCGTCCCGGCCGTGTCCGGCACGCCCTCGACGTGTGCGCGCCCGCTATCTGGTGACCCTCGCCAGGTTCTGGTCGGCGAGGTCGGCCAGCTCGTACAGGCCCTGCGGCTTGACCCGCTGGCCGACCACGAGCATCGACATGATCAGCGTCCCGCGCCTGATCATGACGGAGCCGATCTGCGCGTTCTTCTCGTTCCCCGACGCCGTGGTGAGGTAGGCCCGCGACTGGTCGCCCTTGGCCGGCATGCCGAGCGTGCGCGTCTTGTAGCTGACCTTCGTGCCGGCGACGTCGGCGGTGTAGTCGGCGCACTGCTTGGGCAGCGGCTCGGGGAAGGCCGCCGCGGGCAGCGACACCACCGCCTGCGTGATCGAGCCACGGTCGGCCGAGAACGCGATCACCGCGGCGGGCGACTTGGCGACGTCGGGCCGGTCGGCGTCGAGTTGGGCGGCTCCGGCGCACTCGGGGTGCTGCAGCTTGGCCTGGCGCACGGCGGCCAGCCCCTGCTGGGTGGACTTGAGCGAGCCGAACGCCCCCAGCTCGGGCCCGTAGGCGATGCGCATGCCCTTGGGCACCGGCAGCAGGGCGGCCCGCAGCCTGGCGTCGGCCGCCGACGACGGCGTCGTGGCGGCGGGCGCGGGGGCGGCGGCCTTCGGGCTCGCCTCCGTGGATGAGCATCCGGCGATGACCAGTGTGCTCAGAAATATGCCGGGAATCGCTTTGTGCATGGGGTCTCCATTTCACTCCGTCAGCATTTCTGGAAACGCTAGAGGAAGCGGCGAGTAAGGGGCCGAGTAACGTCGCTATTCGCGGTAATCGGTGGCTTCACGAACGATTTCCGATTCGCCCGCGGCAGGATTCCGCCGTCCGGCGCCGGACCGGCCGGGCGGCGCGGGTCGTACCCGCCCGGATACCCACGAGTCGCCCGTTGATGATCTTGACTCTCGTTCGCGCAGCTTGAGCCGCTCCTTCCGGGCGGACGACGAGCTTCGGGCCGTCGCGGGACGCGAGGTCGCAAACGGGCATTCGCCGTAATAGGGCACGCAAAATGTTTCTCGAGGCGCTGCGCGCCTGAGCGCGGCTTTTCTCCTGACCTGCCGATGATCGCGCCATGAGCTTGACTCCGCGCGATCTCGGGATGGATGTCACCATTTCCCGCAGGGACCTCTTCGACGGCGTGGCCCTCGGATGTGTGATCTCGGGCGGCGCGCCGGGGCGGGCGGAGGCGGCCCAGAAGGCCCTGAGACCGCCGGCGGGCTTTGTGGTGCGCGGGGACACGAGTGCGGCGCTCAGCGTGCCGCACGCACTGCGGGACGGGCGGTTCTGGGAGCATGCGGGCCCGTTCGTCCCCACGGGCGAGCGGCACGACCTGGTGGTGGTCGGCGGCGGGCGCGGCGGGCTGAGCGCGGCCTCCGAGTGGCTGCGCCGCCGTCCGCACGACCGGGTGCTCGTCCTCGACAACCACGACGGCTCCGGAGGGCACGCGCCGCTGTGCCGGCGGGCCGGGGCCGACGCGGTGATGTGCGACGAGGAGAGCTTCGGCGCCGACACCCTGGTCAAGCTCACCGCCCCCGGCTGGATCGGCCGGCTGCCGATCGCCGTGCGGGCGCGGCGGGACCTGCTCATGCTGCACGACGACCCGCCCGACTGGCTGCCTGGACTGCCCGCGCAGGCCAAGCAGGAGCGGCTGGCCGGGCTGACGTACGCGCAGTTCCTGCGCGAGGTGTGCGGGGTGCACCGGGACGTGGAGCGCTTCTCGCGGACCATGTCCTGTTCAGGCTGGGGGTACGACACCCGGGCGTTCGGGGCGATCGACGCCTGGGGGACCGGGTATCCGGGGTTCGCCGGGCTCGGGCTCGACCGGGCCGAGCCCTCCCGGTTCAACTCGCCCACCGTGCGGCGGGAGTGGCACGGGCCCGCGCCGGCCCCGGCGGCCCCACGCGACGAGCGGATCGACGAGCGGATCTCGGTGCGGACGTCCAGCCCCGTGGTGTCGGTGCGTGACGGGGTCGTGGGCTACTTCGACGGCCACCAGGTGCTGACCGTCGAGGCCGGGGCGGTGATCCTCGCCTGCCCGAGCGCGGTCGTCCCTTACCTGGTGCCCGACCTGCCCGCGGGGCGGCGGGCCGCGCTCAGCAGGGCCGTACGGGTGCCGTTGCTTGAGGCCGTGGTACGCCTGCGCGATCCAGGGGCGTGGCGGCGGCTGGGCGTCGGGCGGGTGCGGTGGACGGGCGCGTACTGGAACGAGTCGGCGTTCGTGCCGCCCGACGGCGTCCGGCTGCTGGCCACGCCGTGCCGGTCGGAGCTGGGCCCCGGCGCCGGGTCGGCGGCGGGGCGGCGCGAGCTGTTCGCGACGCCGTACGAGGTGCTGGAGCGGACGGTACGCGACCAGTTGGCCCGGCTGCTCGGCCCGGTCGGCTTCGACCCAGGACACAGCATCGAGGCGATCGAGGTACGCCGGTGGGGGCACGCGCTGTCGCCGGAGTACTGCCGCCCGTGGGACGCGTTCTACCCCGACGGCCCCTTCCCCTCCGACGCGGCGCGGGGGCCGTTCGGCCGGATCGCCATCGCGGGGTCCGACAGCGAGCCGGCCGCACGCGGCGAGGCCTCCGTGGTGGCCGCGATCAGGGCTGTGGAGGAACTGACGTGATCAGGACGCTCTGGCTGCGGATCTTCGTGACCGGGTTCGCGCTCTGGCTGGCCACCGTGGCCGTCACCGCCTGGACCGGGAACTCCAACCTGGTCCCGACCGTGGTGCTGTTCGGCAGCTTCCTGGTGCCGGTGACGTTCGTGGTCTGGGCGTACGGGCGGGGCCGCTCGCCGGGGGTGACGGTCGAGCTGCTGTTCCAGGCGTTCGTGGTGGGCGGCGTGCTGGGCGTGCTGGGCGCCTCGCTGCTGGAGAGCTGGCTGCTGCGCCCGTCGATCCTCATGTACGTGCTGGTCGGCCTGATCGAGGAGGGCGTCAAGCTGGCCGCCCTGATCGTCGTCACCAGGTACATGACCAGGCGTTTCACCAGGGACGGCCTGGTGCTGGGCGCGACCGTCGGCTTCGGCTTCGCGGCCTTCGAGAGCGCGGGATACGCCTTCAACGCGCTGTTCACCGCCTCGGGGCTGTCGCTGTCCCAGCTCGTGGAGACCGAGGTGCTGCGCGGCATTCTGACGCCCGTCGGCCACGGCCTGTGGACCGCCATCGCCGGTGGCGCGCTGTTCGCGGCGCGCGGGCGGCTCACCGGCCCGGTGCTGCTGACCTACCTGGGCGTCTCGCTGCTGCACGCGCTGTGGGACTCGATGAGCGCCATCGCCATCGCCATCACGCTGGTGCTGACCGGGCGGCGGTGGCAGTTCGAGCTGCTGCGGATCGGCCGTGTGCCAGACGTGACGCAGTGGCAGGTACACGTCTACACCGTGCTCAACTGGGCGGGACTTCTCGTGATTTCGCTGGTAGCGCTCCTGTGGCTGCGGACGATAGCCGTCTCATCCCGCCGCGAGCGCGAGATCTTGTCCCAATAATCACGGTAATGAACGCCTTGCTCCCACTGCGCCGGAAGCATAATCGGTGCTAGTCTCCTGTGCGATCTTCCGGAGGTGTATTTACACAAGGTGTGGAAATGCCCCCGACTCGAGGTTGGGACATGGGCTCGCGAAACCGGTCAATTCGGTTCAAGATCTTCTTATTGCTACTGCTACCCCTCCTGTCTCTGAGCGCGCTCTGGGGTTTCGTCCTCAACCTCACCATGGGCGACGCCCGATCACTACTCCGCGCGAACACCCTCTACCGGACCATCGGCATCACCTCCACCGACCTGGGCCTTCAGCTGCAGGCCGAACGCGCGCGCTCCTCCGAGGCGCTCACTACGCGTGAGCTGACCGAGGCGCTCAGCTCCCAGCGCGCCCGCACCGACAGGTCCGTGACCGAGTTCCGCCAGGCCGTCACCGAGGCCGGCGACTCCGCCGACGGCAACCTGCGCCAGCCGCTGCGCGGCCTTCAGGCGGCGCTCGACCGCCTCGGCACGATCCGCTCCGACATCGACGGCGGCGTCAGCTCACGCCTGACCGGGCTGAACGAGTACAACCGCATCCTCGACTCGATCTTCCTCGTCTACGACCACCTGGTCTCGGTCCCCGACCTGACGATCTTCCAGCAGGCGTCGTCGCTGCAGGCCATGGGCATGGCCAGGGAGTACGTCGCCAGGGAGCACGCCCTCGTCCTCGGCGCCCTGGCCGACAAGCAGCTCACCGCGCCCGAGACGGCCGCCTTCACCGAGTACGCGGCCTCCAGGCGGTTCCTGCACTCGCGCGGCCTGGCCGGGCTCGACGTGTCGCTGCGCAGGCCGTACGAGCAGATCTTCGCCACCGAGCCGTTCCTGACCTTCGCCACCATGGAGGCGCGGGTCATCAAGACGGGCACGCCGCCGCCCGACGGCGAAACCTGGCACGAGGCCGTCGACCGGCTCACCGCGCGGCTCGACGTCCTCGGCGCGAGCGCCACCAGCACCCTGGCGACCCGCACGTCCGAGGCCGCCACCTCCACCGTGGTCAAGATCTCCGCCGCGGGCGGCGTCGGGTTGATCGCCGTGCTCGCGTCGATCATCATCTCTGTACGCTTCGGTCGTCGCCTGGCCGGAGAGCTCGCCGGGCTGCGTACCGCCGCGGTCGAGCTGTCGCAGCGCCGGCTGCCCGACATCGTGGCCCGGCTGCGCAGAGGCGACGAGGTCGACGTACGGAAGGAGACCAAGGCCATCAAGGTGAGCGGTTCCGCGGAGATCACCGACGTGGCCAGGGCGTTCGGATCCCTGCAGCGCACGGCCGTGCGCGCCGCCGTCGGCCAGGCCGCGCTGCGTCACGGGGTCGGCCAGGTCTTCCTCAACCTCGCCCGGCGCAAGCAGGGCCTGCTGCACCGCCAGCTCGCGCTCCTCGACGGCATGCAGCGGCGTACGCACGACCCCGACAGGCTGGAGGAGCTCTTCCGCCTGGACCACCTGACCACCCGCATGCGGCGGCACGCCGAGAGCCTCATCGTCCTGTCGGGCGCCGCCCCTGGACGCGCCTGGCGCAAGCCGGTGCCCGTGATCGACATCGTCCGGGCCGCCGTCGCCGAGGTCGAGGACTACACCAGGATCGCCGTGGAGGCGATGCCGGTCAGCGCCATCGACGGGACCGTCGCGGCCGACCTGACCCACCTCGTGGCCGAACTGGTCGAGAACGCCACCATCTACTCGCCCCCCGACACCATCGTGCAGGTGCGCGGCGACCTGGTGAGCAACGGCTACGCCATCGAGGTCGAGGACAAGGGGCTCGGGCTGCCGCCCGCCGACTACGCCCGCGTCAACGCGATGCTGGCCGATCCGCCCGAGTTCGACCTGGCCGACAGCGACCAGCTCGGCCTGTTCGTGGTGGCCAAGCTGGCCCAGCGGCACGGGATCAAGGTGCTGCTGCGCCGCTCGCCGTTCGGCGGCACCACGGCCATCGTGCTCGCGCCCCGCTCGATCGTGACCGAGCAGAGCGCGCTGGAGGCGGCGGGCGGGGACGGCCGGGCCGACCTGCCCAGCCGTACGCGCAAGAAGGCGCTCGCGGTCGTGTCGTCGGGGACGCACGCCGGGCTGCCCAGGCGGGTGCGCCAGGCCAACCTGGCGCCGCAGCTCAAAGAGGCGCCGTCAGAGCCGGAGCCCGAGCCGCAGCCGGAACGCTCTCCCGACGAGGTACGCGACCTGTTCTCCGCGTTCCAGCGGGGAACGCAACGCGCCCGAGAAGAAGCCTCTGAGGAGGGGCCATGAGTAAGGGGGAAGCATGAGTGCGCCGACCACCAACACCGGTGAGCTGAACTGGCTGCTGGACGACCTTGCCACCAGGGTCGCCGCCGTGCGCCAGGCGGTCATCCTGTCGACCGACGGCCTGGCCGTGGGTTACTCCAAGGAATTGACCCGTGAGGACGCCGAGCACCTGTCGGCGGTGGCGGCCGGCTTCCAGAGCCTGGCCCGCGGCACCGGCCGTCATTTCGGCGGCGGCGACGTGCGTCAGACCATCGTGGAGATGGAGTCGGCGTTCCTGTTCGTGACCGCGGCCGGCCAGGGCACCTGCCTGGCCGTGATCGCGGAGGCGAACGTGGACGTCGGCCAGATCGCCTATGAGATGGCGATGCTGGTCAAGCGGGTGGGCCAGCACATCACCACCAACCCGCGCGCTGGAGCGTCATGAGCGATAGCCCGCAGTGGTTCGATGAGGAGGCGGGTCCGGTCGTCCGGCCCTACGCTCTCATCCGCGGTCGCACCCGCTCGTCCGGAGACGGGTTCGACCTCGTGGCCACCGTGCGCGCCGTGGGCGATGCCCCCGGCGAGCTCGGGCCGGAACAGCAGCTCATCCTGCGGGCAGCCCGTAGTCCGATCTCGGTGGCCGATCTGGCCGTCGAGCTCGACCTGCCCGTAGGCGTCATCCGGGTGTTGCTCGGTGACATGCGTGACCACGGCCTCATCTCGGTGACGTCGCCCTCCGCCGGAGGGTCGCGGTCGAATGAGCGCATTCTCAAGGAAGTGATCAATGGACTCCGTGCTCTCTGACGACCCTGTCGCGCTCAAGATCCTGATCGCGGGAGGGTTCGGCGTCGGCAAGACCACCCTGGTCGGGTCGATCAGCGAGATCAGGCCGCTCCGCACGGAAGAGGTGCTCTCCGACCGCGGCATCGGCGTGGACGATCTCGACGGCGTCGAGGCCAAGACCACCACCACCGTGGCGATGGACTTCGGCCGGATCACGATCCGCGAGGGGCTGGTCGTCTACCTGTTCGGCACGCCCGGGCAGGAGCGGTTCTGGTTCATGTGGGACGAGCTGTCCTACGGCGCGCTGGGCGCGGTCGTGATCGCCGACACCCGGCGGCTCACCGACTGCTTCCCCTCCGTCGACTACTTCGAGCAGCGCGGCACGCCGTTCGTGGTGGCCGTCAACTGCTTCGACGGCGCGGACCGGCACAGCGTGGACGACGTGCGCATCGCGCTCGACCTGGACGACGACGTGCCGGTCATGCTGTGCGACGTGCGGCGCAGGACCTCCGCCAAGGAAGTCATGATCACGCTGGTGGAGCACTCCCTGAGGACGCTCACCTCGGCGAACTAGCCTCTGCCGAGTGCCCCGCTCAGAGGGCGCGCAGGCCGTTGATCACCTCGCGGAGCAGGCTCTCCGACGGGGTGGCGGCCTTGTCGCGCGGCGGCCTGATCGTCACCAGGCTGTGCTCGACCAGGTCCCCCAGCAGCACGCGCACGACGCCGACGGGCAGGCCGAGATCCGAGGCGACCTCGACGACCGGCCTGTTCTGTCCCGACACCAGGCCAAGCAGCCGGCGGTGCTGCGTGCTCAGCTCGGCCTTGGACGGGGCCGGCAGCCCCGTGGAGACGACCGTCGCCAGCAGGTCGACCTCGGAGGAGGCGGCGGATCTGGTGCGCCCGCGCGCGACCGCGTAAGGCCGCACGACCGGCCCCGCCTCCTCGTCGACCCACTCGTGCTCGCGACTCACGATTCAGCTCCCCCATCCTGCTCACTCTCCTGCCGTCCGCGCTGCCAGCCGGACTGGAGCGAGGAGAGCAGCGCCCTGGCCTCCTCGGGCGAGCGCTCCTCGGCCGGCGGCACGGGCGGCGGCGCCTGCTTGAGCCGCTGCGGCAGACCGGCCTGCCGCTCCCGTTGCGGCAATCCCTCTGGCCGCTCGCGCTGGGACAGCCCGTCGCTCCTGTCGCGCTGGGGCTCCCCGGTTCTTTCACGCTGCTGAGGCAGCTCCGCGGGCCGTTGGGGCGCGTCCTGGGTGCGCTCACGGCGCGGCAGTTGCTGCGGCGGCCTGATCGGGTCGTCCTGCGGCGCGGTCTGCTGCGGAACGGAGTGGGCGGCGCCGGCGGCGGCCCGCTTGCTCGTGCGCACGCGCCGCGGCAGCTCGCCAGGCCCGGTGTCCTCTCTGACGACCGACACGGACACGGGCTCGAACTCCAGCGGCCGCACCGGAGCCGTCATGGGCTCGACCAGCGCGGCGGGGATGAGCACGATGGCGGTGGTGCCGCCGTACGGGGAGGGCTTGACCGTGACCTTCACCCCGTGCCGGTTCGCGAGCATGCCCACCACCGCGAACCCCAGCCGCTCGGTCTGCGAGGGGTCGAACTCGGGCGGGCTGGCCAGGCGGTCGTTGATGGCCTTGCGGGTGGCCTCGTCCATGCCCAGGCCGCGGTCCTCCACCTCGACGGCGAAGCCCCTGCCGACCATCTCGCCGCGTACGGAGACCTCGTTGCCCGGCGAGGAGAACGTGGTGGCGTTCTCGATCAGCTCGGCGAACAGGTGCATGAGGTCGGCCACGGCCGCGCCTGAGACGCCGCACTCGGGCATGGGGTAGACGCGGACCCGCGTGTACTCCTCCACCTGCGCAGCCGCGCCGCTCAGCACGTCCTCGACCGGGATGACCCCGCGCCACCTGCGGCCCGCGGTGCCGCCCGAGAGCAGCACCAGGCCCTCGGCGTGGCGGCGCATGCGGGTGGTCAGGTGGTCGAGCCGGAACAGCCGCTCCAGGGCCTCCGGCTCCTCCGTCTGGCGTTGCATCTCGTCGAGCAGCCGCAACTGGCGCTGCAGCAGCGACTGGCTACGCCGGGCCAGGTTGCGCAGCGCCTCGGAGACGCCCTCCCGCATCCTGGCCTGCTCGACGGCCGCGTCCACGGCCGTGCTCTGCACGCTGTCGAACGCCGAGGCCAAGTCTCTGACCTCGCTGGTGGACTTCTGGTCGACGGGGATGCGCGGCGCCTCGGTGACCAGGTCCACGCTCTGGCCCTTGCGCAGCTTGTCCACCACGTCGGGCAGCCTGATCTCCGCCAGGTCCAGAGTGTTACGGCGCAGCGCCCCCAGCTCACGGGTGAGCTTGCGGCCCACCCGGACCGAGATGAAGATCGAGAACACGACCGCGATCAGGCCGAGCGCGCCGGCGACGCCGGCCCGCACCACGACGGCGACGCCCTCCGGCTCCATCCTGGCCAGCAGCTTGTCACCGGTGCGCGAGACGGCCTCGCGGTACTGCTGCTGCACCTGGTCGTAGACGCCCCGCCACAGGTCCACGTCGAGCGGCTGGCCGCCGATGTAGCTCTCGACCAGATTCTCCATCGTGATGTAGCGCGGCGAGTAGAACAGCTTCTCGAACGGGGCCCGCAGCTCGGTGTCGAGGTTGGCCAGGGCTTTGGGGAACAGGTACGTCCTGGATCCGTCGATCGCGGACAGCATGTGGACGTCGTGCATGTTCGCCCGGCCGTTCGAGGCGATGATCAGGGCGTGCTCGCGGGCCAGCAGCTCGCGTACCTCGTCGGCGGCGATCAGGCCCTGCGCCTGGAGCGCCAGTTCGAGGTCGGTGCTGATGGTCAGGCGGGAGTAGAGGAGGTGGACCTCGTCGGCGACCTTGGCGTACTCGGTGATGAGGGCGCTGGGGGTGAGCCGGCGGCCGTCCACCTTGCCGCGGATGTCGGGCAGCCGGTCGATGGTCTCGAACACCGTCTGGAGCTGCGTCTTCATGTCCTGCGTCAGCGCGGACTGGGTGTCCTCGGCCAGCGCGTGCGTACGCAGCAGCTTGACGCTGTCGTCCACCTTGGCCCTGGCCTTGGTCAGTGCCTCGGGGTCGCTCACGTCACCGGCCAGCCGCTCGGCGGAGGCCAGGCGCTCGGCCTGGACGTCGGAGACCAGGCGGTCGGTGTTGTTGATGACCCCGGTCCAGATGGTCTCGACCTTGAGGAGGCTGAGCGCCTCTCCCGACGTGGTGCCCGCGGCGAAGCCCCACAGCGCGATCAGGGAGACCAAGGGGATGACGAGCAGCGTCGAGATCTTGAATCTGATGGATCTGCCCGATGCCATGACACCTGCTCCCGGATAGAAGATCGCGGGAGAGAATAGCATCGAAACAGATGGTTTTAAGATCGATTAGCGATAAATCTGTGATATGTCGGGAAACTGAGCGCCGCTGAGGTGGCCCGTCCCCACGTCAGCCACATGAGCCAACCGGCCAGCACCGCCAGCAACGTCACCTCGGCGCCGAGCAGCAACCGCTCGACGAGCCCGATCAGCACCCGCTCGCCCGGCATCGCCACGTACGTGATCGCCAGCAGCCCGAACCCGCCGGCCAGGGCCACCCACTCCACGGTACGCGCCACGGGCTTCCAGGCGGCGTCGGCGGTCAGTCTGGGGACCAGCAGCGCGCCCGCGGCGGGCAGGCTCACGAAGGCGGCGACGGAGACGTAGCGGTGGATCTGGGCGGCGAGATCCAGGTCGTGGCCGATGGGCGTGGTCGGGATCACCGCGGCCACCACCAGGGCGCCCGACCACACCATCAGCAACCGCTCCGGCATCCCCCGCACCGGAGCCCCCGCCGACCGCAGCCCCAGCAGCAGCGCCAGGGACCCGATCCCGAGCACCGCCATCGCGATCTCCGTGACGCCCCCGCGGTCGGACACGGCGTACTCGCTGACGGTGACGTTCATGGGGTCGAGGTAGGGGTCGGGGCCGAGCTGGCCCGCCACCACGGCGACCACCGAGAACAGGATCGAGGCACAGGCGATCAGGGGGTAGAGCCTCTTCGCTGCGGTCATGGGGCCTACTCTCCCCGTGCGGGGGGAGGTCTCACATCCGGCTCCTGCCCCGATACGCCCCTGACCCGACCCCTACGAAACGCACCCCTGAGAGTCAGGGCTCTCAGGGGTGCGTCAAGGGCCGGGATCAGTCGAGGATGTGCCCGGTGGCGCGGGCGTAGCGCTCGCGGATGGCCGGGACGGCCTCGCCCTCGTAGGTGGCCGTGTCGGCCGAGCGCCAGTCGGGGGCGCTCGTCACCAGCGTCGCCGCCTGGTAGGCGGCCCCGTCGGCGACGTACTCGGCCGGGGGCGGGACCGTGATCGGCACGCCGAAGATCGTGGGCGCGATCCGCCGCACCGCCTCCGAGCGCGCGGCACCGCCGATCAGCAGCACCCGCTCCGGCCGCATGGCCAGCGCGTCGAGCGCGTCGGCCAGCCCGCACAGCATGCCCTCGACGGCGGCCCTGGCCAGGTGGGCCGGGGTCGAGGTGGCCAGGGTCAGCCCGTGGATGGAGCCGGTGGCCGTGGGCCGGTTGGGCGTGCGCTCGCCCTCCAGGTACGGCACCAGCGTGAGCCCCCCGGCCCCGGCCGGAGCCTCCAGGGCCAGGGCCCCGAGCTCGTCCAGCCCGACCCCGGCGATGCGCGCGGCGGCGTCCATGACGCGGGCGGCGTTGAGCGTGCACACCAGCGGCAGGAAACGCCCGGTCGCGTCGGCGAACCCGGCGACGGCGCCCGTGGGGTCGGCGCTGGGCCGCTCGGCGACCGCGAACACGGTGCCAGACGTGCCGAGCGAGACCACGACGTCGCCGGAGCGGGCCCCCACGCCGAGCGCGGCGGCCATGTTGTCGCCGGTGCCCGGCCCGATCAGCACGGGCCCCGCGACGTCGGGGACGGCCTGCGCGGGCTCCAGCACCCTGGGCAGCAGCGGGAGCGCGCCGACGGCCGCCTTGAGCAGGTCGGGACGGTACGCGCCCGTCGCCGGCGACCAGTAGCCGGTGCCCGAGGCGTCGCCCCGGTCGGTGACGAGCCGGTCGAGGGGCGGCAGCGGCGCGTTCTCCCAGGCCGCGACGCCGAAGGGGACGCCGGAGCCGAGCGCGCCGGCCAGGCGCCAGGTCAGCCAGTCGTGCGGCAGGCAGACGGCGGCCGTGCGCCGCGCGTTGTCCGGCTCGTGCTCGGCCAGCCAGCGCAGCTTGGTGACGGTGAAGGAGGCGACGGGCACCGAGCCGACGGCGTCGGCCCACGCCTGCGGCCCGCCCAGCTCGGCGATCAGGTCGGCGGCGGCCTGGGCGGAACGGGTGTCGTTCCACAGCAGGGCGTCACGTACGACATCTCCGGATTCGTCGAGGCAGACCATGCCGTGCTGCTGACCGCCCACGCTGATGGCGGCCACGCCGTCCAGCCCGCCCGCCTCCTCAAGGGCCCGCAGCAGCGCGCTCCACCAGTGGGACGGATGCACCTCGGTGCCGTCGGGATGCGCGGCGCGGCCCTGCCGCACCAGCTCTCCCGTCTCCGCTTCTCGAATGACGACCTTGCAACTCTGCGTGGAGGAATCGACCCCAGCGACCAGCGTCACCCACGAACTCCTAACAAGTGCTCCAGCGCAAGCTGGTTCAGATGGGTGAAATGGTATCCGCGCCGCGAGGCCACGTCAGGGTCGAAGGCGTCGGAGGCGAGGTCGGCCAGCGTCTCGCCGCGGTTGAGGGTGGGCAGGCCCAGCTCGTCGACGCGGGCGGCCCGGAGCGCCTCCCGCACTTCCGGATCGGCCCTGAAATTTCGGGCTTTTTCGCGAAAGATCAGATATGTCCGCATATTGGCGGCGGCTGAGACCCAGACGTCACCGGAGTCCTCCGTGCGCAGGGGCTTGTAGTCGAAGTGCCTCGGCCCGTCGTAGCCCCCGTGTTCCAGCAGGTCGACCAGGAAGAAGGCGCTCATCACGTCGCCGTGGCCGAAGACCAGGTCCTGGTCGAACCTGGGCCCGTGCTGGCCGTTGAGGTCGATGTGGAACAGCTTGCCGTGCCACAGCGCCTGGGCGATGCCGTGCACGAAGTTGAGCCCGGCCATCTGCTCGTGGCCGACCTCCGGGTTCAGGCCCACCATCTCCGGATGCTCCAGCTCGCCGATGAACGCCAGCGCGTGGCCGATCGTCGGCAGCAGGATGTCGCCGCGGGGTTCGTTCGGCTTGGGCTCGATGGCGAAGCGGATGTCGTACTTGCGCTCGCGTACGTAGCCGCAGAGCAGGTCGATGGCCTCTTTGTAGCGGCCGAGCGCGGCCCGCACGTCCTTGGCCGCGTCCGACTCGGCCCCCTCGCGGCCGCCCCAGCACACGTAGGTGGAGGCGCCCAGCGAGGCGGCCAGGTCGAGGTTGCGCGTGACCTTGCGCAGCGCGTAACGCCGCACGTCGCGGTCGTTGCTGGTGAAGGCCCCGTCGCGGAAGACAGGGTGCGTGAACAGGTTCGTGGTGGCCATGGGCACTTTCAGCCCGGTCTCGGCGAGTGCTTTCCTGAACGACGCGATCGCCCGCTCGCGATCGGGTTCGACGGCGAGCAGGTCGTCATCGTGGAAAGTGACACCGTAGGCCCCCAGTTCGGCCAGACGGTGCACGCTCTCGACGGGATCGAGGGGCGCCCGGGAGGCATCCCCGAACGGATCGCGCGCCTGCCAGCCGACCGTCCACAGACCGAACGTGAATCGATCGTCAGGGGTTGGCTCGTACATGATTCGATGCTCCCCTGGCGATCAGTTGTTCACAAGCACTTGTTCACAAGCACTCGTTTCACAACCCTGAGGGATCACGCCCCACGCTGATCTCCTCCGCGATCTTGCGGAGCTCCGTCACCTCGAGGCCGGGAGCCTTGGGCAGGTTGCGCAGCAACGCCTCCATCACCACCGGAACGGGCTGGCCGGCCAACCTGCCGGCGATGCCGTGGACCGCCCTGAACAGCGCCTCTTCGGTGTCGTGCATCGGCCTCTCCTCGGTCGGGGTCAGATACCCGGAGAACGCTACGGCCTGGGCCCGACACTTCGCTCGATCCCCCTCCAGCGTGTTGCCAGGCGGCCGGTCGGAGCACCCCGCAATTTAGTTGAAGGCTCATATACTTACCCTGGGACACCGCTGAAAGGGGCTGCCCATGCCGGTCCAGCGACTCAACCACGCCGTCCTTTACGTCCGCGACGTGGAGCGCAGCGTCGCCTTTTACCGGGAAGCCCTCGACTTCGAGGTCGTCATGGGCATGCGCGGAGCCGCCTTCCTCCAGGCCCCCGGCTCATCGAACGATCACGACCTGGGCCTGTTCCAGATCGGCGAGAACGCGGCCCCCTCTCCGGCCGGGCGCACCTCCGTCGGCCTCTACCACCTGGCGTGGGAGGTCGACACGCTCGACGAGCTCGAACGCGTCCAGGCCAAGCTCGCCGAGCTCAACGCGCTCGTCGGCGCCTCCGACCACAGCACCACCAAGGCCCTCTACGCCCGCGACCCCGACGGCCTGGAGTTCGAGGTGTCCTGGCTCGTCCCCGCCGCGCTGCTGACCGAGGAGCTGCTGGCCGGCCGCGCGAGCATCCGTCCCCTCGACCTGGACGCCGACAAGCGGCGTTTCGGCGCACAGACCCGAGGCGGCGTGGGCGTGTCCGTCCCGGTCTGAAGTACCGTGGAGGTATCGACCCCTCCCGCGGCGGAGGACCTCCACGGCTGACTCCACGGAGAACGGTCATGCCAAGCGATCCTGATCACGTGCTCGACGCCATCGACGGCGTCGTCGACGAGTGGGAGACGCTGAGCGCGGACGCCATGCGCTGGGCTCCTCCCGAGAGCAAGACCCCTGATCTGCTGACCGAGGTGAGCGAGATCTTCGGTCCGCTCGTCAACGCGTTCTCCCAGGTGCTGCGCCCGATCGGCGACGCGCTCGAACGCGTGATGGACTCCCTGGAAGAGCGCGACGGACCCCGCGACTGACGCCCTACTGAAAGGGCGTCAGGTGGCGCGGCGACGGCGAGCTCTGCGGGGGTAGGCCCTGGCCGTCTCGGCCAGGCGCACGGCGTGCTCGGCCTGCTTGCGCCAGTGGCCGTAGGCGTCGCCGCGCTGGGCCAGCCGGTCGAGCTCGGTCATCGTGGCCAGCGGGATGAAGGCGGGCTCGGCGTCGCGCCACGGCGTGCCTGGCAGCGGCATGAACGTGTGGGTGTGGATGCGCGCCCCGAGCTCGGCCAGGTCGGCGGCGAGCGCCAGCGACCGTTCCTGGTCCTCCTCCGACTCGCCGGGCATCCCGAAGATGAAGTCGACGTTGGGCCGGAACCCGTGCTCGACGGCGATCCTGACCGCGTCGCGCACGGGCGAGGTGTCGTGGCCGCGCCCCGAGGCGGCCAGCATCTGGTCGGAGCCCGACTGGGCGCCGATGATCAGGTTGTCGTTGGCCACGTAGCGCTTGAGCAGCCGCATCGCCTCGGGGCTGACGTGCTCGGGCCGCACCTCCGAAGGAAAGCTGCCGAAGAAGACCCGGCCGTGCGGCGGCAGCTCCTCCTTGACCCCGGCCAGCAGCTCCTCGACCGCGCCGAGGTCGGGATCGGGGCCGGGGGAGCCGTAGGACAGCGAGGTCGGCGTGATGAACCGCACGTCGCGCAGGCCCCGCCCGGCCATCTCGCGCACGTGCTCGCGCACGCTCGCCACCGACCGGTGCCGGAACTGCCCGCCGAACATGAACGGCGTCTGGCAGAAGCGGCAGGTGTAGCGGCAACCTCTGGTGATCTCGATGGGCCCGTTGCGGCCGGTGAACGAGGGGAAGGCGTCGAGCGGCAGCTGCGGCGCCGGCCCCGTGCGCAGGGCGACGCCGTCGGCGTCCCTGACCGCCAGCCCCGGGACCGAGGTGAGCGGCCGGTCCTCCCGCAGCGCCCGGACGAGGGCGATGATCGTGCTCTCGCCCTCGCCGATGCCCGCCAGGTCCCAGCCGGCGTCGATGACCTGCTGCGGCTCGGCGGTGGCGTGCACGCCGCCCGCGATGTGCAGCCCCCTGCCGCCGCTGAGCGACCTGACCGTGGCCAGCTCGGCCGCCATGGCCTCGGCGTCGGGGGAGTAGAACGACCAGAGCACCAGCACCCGATCCGCCTCGCTGTCGCGGATGTGCCGGGCGGTCTCCTCGGGCGTGGTGCCGAGCCGCAGGTCGTGCTCGACCCGCGCGCCGTCGAGGGCGGCGAGCAGCGCGTGCACGCCGTAGGTCACCGCCTTGCGGTATCGGACCACCACGCTCACTGCCTGTGCCACGTCCGGCAGCGTAGCTCAGGCCCCCGACATCAGGCCCCTGACATCATGACGCCGCCGTCATGACTCCGAGATCATGACGTCGGCATCATGACTCCGCCAGCCGCATCGCGCGCAGCGGGCCGGTGAGCTTGGCCAGCTCGGCCAGCATCTCGGAGGCGGCCGCCTCGGAGATCTCGTTCGGCCGCAGCACGCCGTCCTCGATCGGGAGCTGCATCACGAACGGGATGTTCACCGCCTCCAGCACCGGGACCATCTTCAGCGTGCTGACCACCTGGCGCAGCCCCTGCACGGCGCGGGTGCCGCCGGACAGACCGCCGTAGCTGACGAACCCGGCCGGCTTGTGGTTCCACTCGTGGTGCAGGTAGTCCAGGGCGTTCTTCAGCGGGGCGGAGAAGCTGTGGTTGTACTCGGGGGTCACGAACACGAACGCGTCCGAGCGGTCCACGATCGCGCTCCACTCCTTGGTGTGCGCGTTCTCGTACTGCCGCAGCCTGGGGTGGTGCGGCTCGTCCATGAACGGCAGATCCAGCTCGGCCAGGTCGGTGAACTCCACCTTGAACGCGCCGAACGCCTCGGCGCTGCCGCGGAACCAGTCGGCGACCGCTCGTCCGACGCGCCCCTTCCTGGTGCTTCCGACGATGATCTGCAGAACGGGTTCGGTCATGACTGCTCCCAGCGTTGTGCCCAACAGTTGAACACTCAACAGTATTGAGTAACTACACATTATTTAGCAAACGCTAGGATGTCCTCATGAGCCTCGACTCGGTCTGCACCCGCTTCCACATCGCCTTAGAGCTGATCGGCGCCCGCTGGTCGGGGGCCGTGATCCACATGATCTTCAAGGGCGCTCACCGCTACGCCGACCTCAAGGCGGCCATCCCCGGCATCAACGACACGATGCTGGCCAGGCGCCTGCGTGAGCTCGAAGCGGCCGGCCTCGTCGAGCGGCGGGTGCTGCCCACCTCGCCGGTGCGGGTCGAATACCACCTGACCCAGATGGGCCAGGAGCTGCGGCCCGCGCTCGACCAGTTGCTGGCCTGGTCGCACAAGTGGATCCCGGCGCCCGAGTCCGCCTGACCGCGCCGAGCCGCGCCGCCCGTTCCGCTGGAGCCGCTGACGACGGCGGGCGGTGGAGCGGCGCGATTTTCGCGCGCGCACCGGGGGCGTCTCCCCGTAGAATTCATCGCATGACCTGGCGACATTGATCCATAACCAGGGGCCGGCGCGGGACGCGCGGGCCTCCGGGGCGAAACGCCCCCGGAGTCCCTGCTCGTCCCCCTGGAAGGTCCCATGCTCGTCATCTCGCTCTACGTCTACGCGTTCCTCAGCGAATTCGTCCTGCTCTATCCGGTGTACGCGCTGCTGTTCGCCGACACCGGGCTCTCCGTCGCCCAGTCCTCCACCCTGTTCGTCATCTGGTCGGTGACCGGCATGGTGCTGGAGATCCCGTCCGGCGCCTGGGCCGACACCTTCTCCCGGCGGCTGCTGCTGTGCCTCGGGCCGCTGCTGATCGGCCTCGGCTTCGCGTCGTGGACCCTCTTCCCCTCCTCCTGGGTGTTCGCCGCCGGGTTCGTGCTGTGGGGGGCAGGGGAGGCGCTCGTCTCGGGCTCGTACGAAGCGCTCGCGTACGAGGAACTGGCCAGGCGCGGCCAGGAGGGCCGCTACGCCGGCGTGATGGGCCGGGCCACCTCGCTCGGCCTGGTCGGCAGCGCCACCGCGATCGGCCTTGCCTCCCCCGCCCTCGCGGCCGGCGGCTACCCCCTCGTGGGCGCGGCCAGCGTGCTGGCCTGCGTCCTGTGCGCCGCCACGGCGCTGACGCTGCCCGAACACAGGACGCGCGGCGAGGCGCCCGGTTACCTGGCGGTCCTGCGGGAGGGGCTGGCCCTGGCCCGTGGTGATCGCCGCGTGCTGCACGCGGTCCTGCTGGTCGCGTTCGTGACGGCGGTGTGGGGCGGGCTGGAGGAGTACGTGCCGTACCTGGCGGTCGAGAAGGGCGTGGCCTGGACCGCCGTGCCGCTGGTCATCCTCCTGGTCTGGGTCGGCGCCACCGCGGGCGGTCTGCTGGCGGGTCCCGCCGAGCGCCTGCCGGGCCGCCTGTACGGCCCGCTGCTCGGCCTGGCGGCGCTGGCCATGGCCGGCGGCGCGCTCAGCGGCCATCCCGCCGGGTTCGTCGCCGTCGCGCTGGCTTTCGGGGCGTTCCAGCTCGCCCAGGTGCTGGCCGACGTGCGGTTGCAGGCGCGCATCAGCGGCCCGGCGCGGGCCACCGTCACCTCAGTCGCGGGGCTGGGCACGAACGTGGTGACGGTCGGGGTCTTCACCGCGTACGGGGTGGCGTCGTCGTACGTGTCGAACGGGGTGACGTTCGCCCTGCTGAGCCTGCCGTACGTGCTCGTCGCGCTGCTGAGCGGCCGGGCCGGTCAGTAACGGGACGGGATCCGCTTGGGCAGCGGCGGCGGCTCCTCTGCTGAGGCGGGCTGCACCGGCGGCTCGGGCGGCTGGACCGGCTCGACCGGGCGTGGGGCGCCTCGCCAGCGGGAGGGGAAGAGCGAGGCGACCACCAGCACGCACGCCACCGGCAGGGCCCAGCCGGCGAGCAACGCCCGGTACCCCGCCTCGTACGCGGGCGGCACCACCCCGTACGGCGTCACCCAGGGCGCGCCGGCCAGGAAGGCCCCGGCCGGCACCGCGAGCGCGAGTCCCGGCAGCAACGAGGCGAGCGGCGAGATCCTGGACCCCGCCAGCGCGCCGATGACGACCATGAGCCCCGCGAGCAGGCTCGTGGCGAGCCAGCCGTCCAGGCCGGCGTGGGAGACGAAACCCGCCGCGATCAGCGGCGTGGCCAGCAGTCCTGCGCCGGCGCCGAGCAGATGACGAACACCATTACGCACAGAGAACACCTCCAGCCTCGGGACACTACTCACCTCTCCCCGCCTTCGCCTTATAGGCGGCGAATCCCGCATCAAGGACTAGGGCCAAAACGACCCCATAACACCGAAATAGGGCCTTATTGGTATCTGAGCAGGATCCCCAGCAACCGTTAGCTTGACAGCACCCCCACCCGAGGAGTGCACATGTTGAGTAAACGCTGTGCGCTGACAGGCGCGATCATCCTCGCCGTCTGTGTGGCCACCCCCCTCAGCCCAGCAGCAGCCGACCCCACACCCAAGGCGCCACCCGCCATGGTGGACGCGCTCGAACGCGACCTCGGCCTCTCCGAGGAGCAGGTGCACACCCGCCTGGCCAACGAGGAGCGCGCCACCGCCGTCGAAGCGAACCTGACCACCGCACTGGGCGGGTCGTTCGGCGGCGCGTGGCTGAACGATGACGCCTCCAAGCTCATGGTCGCCACCACCGACCCGGCGGGCACGAAGACCATCGAGGCGCAGGGCGCGCAGCCCGTCGTCGTCGCCCGCTCCATGGACCAGCTCAACGGAGTCATGCGCCAGCTCGACCAGGCTCCGCAGAGCGCCAAGGCCGGCGCCGCCCTCTGGTTCGTCGACGTGACGACCAACCTCGTCTCCGTCCAGGCGCCGACCGTGGAGGCCGCGCAGGCCCTCGTCGCCGCCGCGGGCGTGGACAAGAGCGCCGTCACCGTCTCGGCCACGGCCGAGCGTCCGACGACGTTCATCAACATCATCGGCGGCGCGGCCTACTACATCGGCGGCAGCCGGTGCAGCGTCGGCTTCGCCGTCACCAGGGGCAGCACTCCCGGCTTCACCACGGCGGGACACTGCGGCCGGGCCGGCTCCAGGACCACGAGCCCGACGGGCACCTTCCAGGGCTCGTCCTTCCCGGGCAACGACTACGCCTGGGTCGCCGCGCCGAACAACACCGCCACGCCGTACGTCCGCGGCTCCGGCGGCGCGAACGTGACCGTCCGCGGCTCCACCCAGGCCTCCGTCGGCGCGTCCATCTGCCGCTCCGGCTCGACCACCGGCTGGCGCTGCGGCGTCATCCAGCAGCACGGCGCCAGCGTCACCTACGCGCAGGGCACCGTCTCCGGCCTGACCCGCACCTCCGCGTGCGCCGAGCCCGGCGACTCCGGCGGCTCGTTCATCTCGGGCAACCAGGCCCAGGGCATGACGTCCGGCGGCTCCGGCAACTGCTCGGTCGGCGGCACGACGTACCACCAGCCGGTCAACGAGGCTTTGAGCGTGTACGGCCTCACGCTCAGGACCGGCTGACCCCTCGCACCCCCGCGGCGCCTCTCCCCTCCGGGGAGGGGCGCCGCGCCGTCGCACCTCCTCCGCGAATAATCGAAAAAAGCAGCCGCAACAGGTAAAGATTCGCCAGCGCCTCGCTAAGACATGACCATTCCACCCGGTCATTCTTGATTGTGTATCCACACAAATACAGTTGAGCTATGCACGCTCCGAGGCGACCATGCGAATAACCGTGTCCGATCCCCTGCACGAATGCGTCAAGGTGTGGGCCACCCGCGAGGTGGGACCGGAACGCGTGCCCTCGCTCGCCCGCAAGGAACTCGCGAAGTGGCTGGGCCCCGACCACACGGCCCTGCCCGACCTCCAGGAGATCGCCTCGGAGCTGATCACCAACGCGATCCTGCACGCCGACGCCGACTGGGTGCGCCTGAGCCTGAAGCGCGAGCCGTATTCCTGGCGGCTCACCGTGACGGACCCGGGCCCCTCGGGCAAGACCCAGCCCCCGCGCCATTCCCGGTCGAGCGACGAACGGGGCCGCGGCCTGCTCATCGTGGACGCGCTGACCGAGGGCCGCTGGGACACGACGGTCAACGCGGAGGGCGAACGCGTCGTCTGGACCCAGGTCCGCCGCTGACCGTCCGCCATCAAAGCATTACCTTCCGCACACGAAGATGCGGCATCCTTGGTGCGTGCGAAGCCGACGTGACCGTTCCCCCCTCACCGTGGCGGCGGTGGCCGTCATGGCCGGCGCCGGGCTGCTCGGCCTCGGGGTGGTGCTCCTGCTGGACGGAGCCGGGGCGGCCGACGAGTGGGCGGGCGTGATGTCGGCGTGCGTCGCCGTCCTGGGCGGCGCGGCGACGCTGATCGGCCGGCTGCGCCACGACGACGACACCGGCGACGAGAAAGAACGGGCGCGCCGGCTCGACTGGCTGGCCGCCAGGATGGCCGATCACTGCACCACCGAGGAGGAGCAGCGGCGGCTCCTCGATCCCTATCCGCTGCCGGTCACCTGGCACACCCTCGGCCCGCCGCACTCCGACCACTGGTCGGTCATCCGCCAGGGCGCCGGCGACACGCCGCTGCGGCTCGACGGCACCCTCGACGACCTGCACCGCGTCGTGAGCGCGACGGTGCCGACCGGGCGCCTGGTCGTGCTCGGCGGGCCGGGGTCCGGCAAGACCAGCCTGGTCGTCAGGCTGGCCCGCGCCTGCCTGGCCGCCCGCGCGTCCGGGGCCGCGCCCGTACCGGTGATCCTGCGGTTGTCCACGTGGGACCCTGCCGCCCGCACGCTGCGGCGGTGGATCACCGAGCAGGTGGAGCTCGACTACGGCGTCGGCGGCGTGACGTGGGACACCGAGCTGCTGCCGGTGCTCGACGGGCTCGACGAGATGCCGCCGGCGGCCCGCGGCGCGGCCCTGCGGGCCGTCAACAGCATGTTCGCGCCCGGCCTGTCGCTCGTGGTGACCAGCCGCGGTGAGGAGTACCACGAGGCCGTACGCGACGCCGACGTGCTCACCGGCGCCGCCGTGCTCGAGCTCGACCCGCTCGCCCCCGGGGTGATCCGCGACTACCTGGCCACCGCCACCCGCTCCGACCGGGGCGCGGCCTGGGACGAGGTCTTCGACCGGATGAGCGGCGAGCCGGAGGGCCTGCTGGCGCGGACGCTCTCGACCCCGCTCAACCTGTCGCTGACCCGCCTCACCTACGCCGACGGCCCCGGCGACCCCGGCCTGCTGCTGCGCCTGTCCGGCACCGCCGCCCTGCGTGGCCACCTGCTCGACCAGCTCATCAGCGTCCTCTATCCCGACGTGCCCGATCCGGCCGCCGGCGCGCGCGCCTGGAACCTGCGCGACGCGCACCGCTGGCTCTCCTTCCTCGCCCGCCACCTGCACCGCCGCGACGCCTACGACCTGCCCTGGTGGGAGCTGGCCAGGGCGGTGCCGCTGCGGGCCAGGATGCCGATCTGGGCCGTCGTGGCCGCCGTCGTCTTCGCCGCCGCGAACATCCTCGTCGGCCTGCCGTGGCAGCTCACCGGACCCGACCCGGCCGCCGGCGTGCTCTCCGACCTGCGCTGGGGAGCCGGCGGCGGGCTGCTGATGGGCGCGGTCAACAGCCTGTGGACACCGCTGTTCCCCAGGGCGCCGAGGCTCTATAGCTGCACCGTCCGCAGGACCGGCCGGCCGCTGTGGTGGCGCCTGTGCCGCGCGCTGGGCAACGGCCTGTGGCGCGGAGCGACGGACGGGGCGCGGAGCGGGGTGCCCGTCACGTTCATCGTCCTCGCGATCGTCGCGCTGGCCGCGCCCGCGCCCGGTCCGGCCGGACACGCCGAGCTCTTCACCGTCGCCGCCCTGCACGCCTTCCTGTTCGGCTTCACCTGCGGCTTCGTGTACGGGCTCGCCGTGGGCTTCGCCGCCGAGTTCGTCACGATGTTCCACGACGTCGAGGTGGGGCAGGGCCGGCTGCCCGACGAGGTGCTGCGCGCGGACCGGGTCTGGACCCTCGTCACCGCGCTGGCCGGCGGCCTCGTCACCGCGGCCGTCACCCTGCTGTTCCTGGCGGTCGTCTTCAGCTTCGGCGAGACCCGCGACTGGCGGCTGATCACGTCCGCCGCGGCGCGCCTGGGCGTCGCGGGCGCCCTCGCCGCGTGCCTGGCCACCGCGTCCACCCAGTTCCTGCTGGCCCGCATGGCGCTGTCGGTGGCCGGCCGGATGCCGTGGCACGCGATGGCGTTCCTCCAGGACGGCGTGCGGCGGGGCGCGTTGCGTCAGGTGGGCGGCGCGTTCCAGTTCCGCCACGCGCTGCTGCGCGACCGCCTGGCCGGCGTCCCGGCCCCGGCAGCCCTGGAAAACAGCCAATCATTTCTCAAACAGCCGCCCAAGAATGGCCGGAGAATTGTTTGACCGGGCCGAAACCCGTTCCGTCCGGAAAAGAAAACCCGGCACGACGCCTTGACGGCTCCCGAGCGCGAGGCGCGACGATGAGAAACACAGAGGGAGGAACTCCATCGGGAGGATCCATGCTGAAAGAAGCATGCGCGGCCGCCGTTCTCGCGGCCGCCATATTCGCTCCGACATCCGCCTCCTCGGCCCAGGTCACGGCCCCGGCGATCTACACCAGGGCCGCCTCCGTCACCGGAACCTGCACCTCCGCCGTCTGCAAGTGGATGCAGGACGGCAACAAGCGCTGCTTCTACTGCAAGCAGAAGAAGAGGAAGGGCGGCGGCTGGAAGCGCCAGTACTGCGAGAAGAAGGCCAAGGAGAGGCGCCCGGTGGAGCTCGAGTGCACCTCGACCCCGTCACCGAGCACAACCAACCCGAAGCGTGTCTGCGAGAAGTGCGTGGACCAGAAGACCGGCCGGCTGGTGTCGACCAAGTGCGGCTAGCACCGCGGTGACGTAACTCATCGCCACTCTCGTGACATTCGCAGCTGTTCGCTCCGGGCGCTCACTCGGAGGATCGGGTCCACGAAACCCCACCTCAAGGGAGCATTCATGACCGTCTCACCCGAGACCGAGAGCGTCCGGATCGAACGCACCTAAGCGACCACGCCCGAGCACGTGTGGCGCCTGTGGACCACCGGCGATTCTAGCTTCGACAGAATCACAAGCAGCGCTAGACTAGCGCTATGTCCGCCATCAGCGAGCGCCGCGAACGTGAACGCGCCCACCGCCACCAGCTGATCATCACAGCCGCGCGCGAGCTGGCGGAGTCGGAGGGCTGGGAGGCGGTGACGACCCGCCGGCTGGCCGAACGGGTCGAGTACAGCCAGCCGGTGCTCTACAGCCACTTCAACGGCAAGGACGCCATCGTGAGCGCGGTCGCCCTCGACGGCTTCGCCGAACTCGCCACCCACCTGCGCCGCGCCCGCCAGTCAGCCTCCAATCCCGGCCAGGCGTCGGGCGCCGGGCAGTCCATCACCGACACCGGCCAGGCGTTGCGTGCCGTCTGCCGCGCCTACCTCGACTTCGCGAGCCGGCGCCCCGCCCTGTACCAGGCCATGTTCATCATGCCCACCGACCTCAAGTTCGCCAGCGCCGAGACCCCGCCCCCGCTCCGGGCCTGCTTCGACGAGTTCGTCAACTGCTTCCCGCCGGCCAACGAGCGCCGCGAACTCTTCGCCGAGGTCACGTGGAGCGCGCTGCACGGCATGGCGGTCCTGTCCGACAGCGGCCGCATCCCGCCGGAGCCCCAGGACGAACGCCTCGACTTCCTCGTCACCCAGATCATCCGCTGACCGGCCTCAGAAATCATCTTCGGCCGAGCCTGATCCAGAACCCCGGCGAGATCGACAGTTCGAGCACCGATGACTTCCGAACGGCCAGGCCGTCTACACCGTCAACGCCGGACCCACGTCACCATCCCGGCCCGGGACACGTACGCCCGCCGGCGAGCACGATCCCGACGACGACCTGAGACCACGGAGCCCCCCATCATGCGGAAACTTATAGCGACAGTGTTCAACTACTCCCTCGACGGCCTCCTCGCCGACGAGGGCACCGACTTCTGGAAGTTCTGCTTCGACCTGCCCGAGAACAGCGAGCCCGACGACGCGGCGCACCTCGACTTCCTGCGCGGCGCGTACGCCCACGTCATGGGCCGCACCGCCTACGAGGGCATCTCGGCGGGCATGACGGCCGCCACCGACCACCCGTTCGCGGGCATCCTCAACCCGGCCCGCAAGGTCGTCTTCTCCCGCACCCTCAAGACCGCCGACTGGGCCAACACCACCATCGCCTCGGGCGACACGACGGAGGAGATCGACAAGCTGAGACGGGACGGCGACGGCCACATCATCGTATGGGGGGGCGTCACCCTCTGGCGCTCGCTCATGAGCCTCGACCTGCTCGACGAGCTGAGGGTGAGCATGTTCCCGTACGTCTCGGGGGAGGGAACCCGGCTGTTCGACGGCGTCCCGAAGTCGTACCAGCTCGACCTGGTCTCCAGCATCCCCTCCAGCAACGGCATCGTCTACCTGCGCTACCAGCGCCCCCGCCACCCCTGAAGCCGGCTCCCCCGCGACACGAACCGGCCGCTCACAACGAACTCCAGCAGTAGAGCGACTGACCTTCGTCCCGGGCACGCCGGGCCAGGCCACGCAGCTCCGCGATCAGTTCGGACAGCTGAGGTGGATCGGTGCGGAACATGGAGTCGTCGTCACTCTCCGCCCACCGCTCACCCAGCTCGACGAGCCTGCCGTCGGGAACGTCGGCGAGAGTGTCCCGCACGTCCGCCGGCAGCTCCTCGATGCCCGGCCCCACGAAGTACGGCGAATCCTCCGGAAGGGCGCCCCACTCCTCATCGGTCGTGGGCGCGCCTTCCTGAGGCGGGTAGAGCACGACGGTCCGTACGAGCTCATCGGTGCACGGCACGTCCCTGATCAGCGCGACCAGCTGCGCCGGCGCCTCCCATGAGCGTGCAGGGAAGTGGCGTTCAAAGGGGCTTGACGGCCCGGGTGGCGAAGTATCCAGGCATGTACCGCGCGGTGACATCCGCGTGGTGCGGGGCTTCGTCGAAATGGGTCAGGGTGAAACCGGCCGCGAGCTGACCACCGATCTGCCCGGCCAGTGAGTGGCTGTATTCGATCGGCCCCGTCCCGTACGAGCGCTCCCGCTCGTCGTCCGGAAGATCAAGACTGCTGAACGGAAGCGGATGGCGCACGATGAGCTCACCCCGCTCCTCCATCGCCGTGACGTCGAAGATGAAGACGTCAGGGTTCATGAACCCGGCCATCAAGATCCCGCCCGGACGCAGCACACGGAACGACTCCCGCCAGACCGGTGCGAGATCGGGGCAGAACACGTTGGACACCGGATTGAAGACGACGTCGAAGCTGCCATCGGCGAACGCGCTCAGGTCGCGCATGTCGCCGAGCACCGTACGGACGGCCAATCCCTCGTGGGCGGCCACCTCCTGGTCGCGGGCCAGTTGCTGCGGCGAGTTGTCCAGCACCGTCACGGTCGCGCCCGCCGCCGCGAGCACCGGCCCCTGCTGCCCTCCACCGGAGGCCAGGCACAACACCTCGGCACCGGCCAGCTGTGCCGGGAACCAGTCGCGCGCCACCGCCTCGTGGCCGATCAGAATGACGGACCAATCGCCGGCCCGCGCCCGGGCGATGACCTCCGGCCCGACCGGCCGGGTCCATTCGTTGCCGTTCGCCACCTCGCGGTCCCAGGCGGCACGGTTATAGGCCACGGGGTCCAATTCGTCCGTCACAACGGCACAGCTTAGGGGCCGGCACAAGGGCACCCGACGCGGGCCGGGTACCGCCCAAGGCTCTAGCTCAACCGTCCCAGCTCGGCGAGAGCGGAGGCGGTCGCCGCGTCGGCTGGAAGGAAGGCCTCCATCCGCAGTTCGGCGACGGTGACATCGACGGCGGTGCCGAAGTGGGTCAGCGTGGTCAGGAGCCGAAGCTCGCCGTCGCCGTGGCGAAGCCGCAGCGGGACCGCGAAGCCGAGGTGATCCGGTCCCGGTTGCCGGGGGCGATCGGGCGCCAGTTTCGTGAGCTCGGCGACCAGCGCCTCAACCTGGTGATCGGGATTGCGAGCCGCTTCCTGCCGGATGTGGTCGATCACGTGCCAGGCCCATACGTCCAGGTTGATGATCCGCGGCGCCATTCCCTGAGGATCCAGCAACAAGCGGGGCACGTTGACAGGCGGCGTAAGGAGATGGGACGCCGCTCCCTCGGTCAGCGTCCAGAACGCGTCGTTGGCCGAGACGAGATCGCCGCGCCGATCGACGATCACCGCGGGATACGGGTGGTGCCCGCGTAGAATGCCCTCCAGTGCGGTGCGGACCGGTTCGAGCTCAGGGTCGTCGAACCGGGTTTCCGGATAGGCGGGGGCGTAACCCGCGGCCAGCAGCAACATGTTCCGTTCCCGAAGCGGCATCTCCAGCGACTCGGCGAGCCGTACGACCATGGCCCTGCCGGGGATCGACCGTCCGCTCTCGATGAAGCTGACGTGCCGCTGCGTGGTTCCGGCGCGCAGAGCGAGATCCAGTTGGCTGACGCCGCGGCGTCCGCGCCATTCGCGCAGAACACCACCGAACCCGCCGCGTTCCGAAGTGATGGTCACCTGACCTTGTCTAACGCAGTGAATGAGGTATGGCCATTCCCTCAAGGGAATTGTCGGGCCACGGCGTCGCGCCCAGGATCGGCAGCGTTCACGAACACCTCAGGACGAAGGAAAAGCTGTGATCGACACCGAGGAACTGGTCGGCCGCTACGTGGCGGTCTGGAACGAACCGGATGCCGAGTCGCGCCGTAAGGCCGTCGCCGAACTGTGGACCGAGGACGGTGTCCAGATACTCCAGCCGCCCCGGGAAATCCGGGAGACCGCCGCGGCGCTGGGCCTCACTCCCGTTCTCGAAGCTCGCGGACATGAGGCACTCGATGTCAGAGTGACCCGCTCGTACGACGAGTTCGTCGCACCCGGGAAGTTCTTCTTCAGGCCGCGGAACAACGCCGATCGGCTCGCCGACATCGTCAAGTTCACTTGGGAAATGGTGCCCACGGGCGGCGGTGAACCGGCAGGCGTCGGACTTGAGATCCTCGTCCTCGACGAGGACGGCCGGATCCGGACCGACTACCAGTTCATCGAGGGATGAGCGCTCAGCCGGCACGAGGCCGGACGACCATGCGTTCCTACCGTTTGGAGAAGCTCGGCCACCTCGACGGGATCGTCCCGCGCGAAGAACCGATGCCGACCCCGAAACCGACCGACATCCTTGTCCGCGTCCACGCGGTCTCGCTCAACCGGCGCGACGCGCTCATCCTCCACGAGCGCTACCCCTTGCCGTCGGCACCCGGCGTGGTCCCGCTCAGCGACGGAGCCGGTGAGGTCGTCGCCGTTGGTGCGGAAGTGACCCGGTTCAAGGTGGGTGACCGGATCGTCGGCGGCTACTGGCCCCGGTGGCACGACGGCAGGCTGAAGCCCGAGTTCCTCGACCAGTTCGGCTGCACCCTGGACGGCATGCTGACCGAGTACGCGCTCCTCGATCAGCAGTGGGCGGTCCCCGTACCGGCCCATCTGAGCTGGGAGGAGGCGGCGACCCTGCCCTGCGCCGGCGTGACCGCGTGGAACTCGGTCGTCGGCGGCGAACCCCTCCGCCCGGGACAGACCGTTCTCACCCTCGGCACCGGAAGCGTTTCTCTCTTCGCCCTCCAATTCGCGAAAATGCTGGGCTGCCGCGTCATCTCCACCACTTCCGGCGAGATCAAGGCCGCCAAGCTCGAAGAACTCGGCGCAGACCACGTCATCAACAACGTCGACACCCCCGAATGGGGACAGGTGGTGCGCGAGCTCACCGAGGGGCAAGGGGCGGATCTCATCGTCGAGACCAACGGGCCCGCCACCATCGAGCAATCGGTCAGAGCCGCGGCTCTCTACGGGCAGATCGTGCTGCTCGCGGTATCCGGCCCGGACGGTTCCCACATCGAGATCTCCGGCGAAGCGTACGGATCTACCCTCGCGACCATCAGGCGAATCTTCGCCGGCAACCGCACCGATCACGAGGCCATGAACCAGGCGATCACCGCGCACCGGCTGCGGCCGGTCATCGACCGCGTGTTCGACTTCGCCGATGCGCACGACGCCTTCACCCACTACCTCGACGGCAGGCCTTTCGGAAAGGTGATCATCCGAATCGACTGACAAGCGACGCCCTGCTCTCGGGATGTGCCCGACGATGCACCATCCACCCGACGACGGACCGGGTGACGAGAGGCGGCACCACAAGGAGCTGCGAGGAGTAAAAGGGCCCCTTAGGCTTCGTGCCACGTCGTCGAGTACGCGACCGACCACACCTGTGATGCCGCCGACGCCCGAAGGAAAGACGAATGCGTCACCTGGACAACTTGGAACCGGCCCTCACGACACTGATGGAGAGCCGCAGGATCTCCCTCCGCGAGTTACACGAGGACACCATCCTCGTGTGCTGGGACGACCGCGACGGCGACGGCGGGCTTCCCGTCGGCCGGGTGGAGCGAGAGAGCTTCCGTCGCAGCGGGATGTTCGGCCGCACGGTGGAGGGATGGACAGCCTACTGTGATGACCTTGACCATCCCGGGCACGACCCCATCCTGGCCGGCGACATGCTTCCTGACCTCAACCAAGCCGTCCGCGCGGTCCTCCGCCATCTTCCTTCCCGCTACTCCTGATGCCCGTACGACTGCGATTAGGGAACGGTCGCCACGGGCGGCACCACGGCCGGGATAGATCTTGATGGACTCACCGCTCGTCGGGGAATCATGCGATTTGAGATCACAGACGAATGGCGTGAGTGATGAACTATTCTGCGTGCCCGAAGGAGCCGTGACCCTACTCTGTCACCGTGGGAACCGACATCTACGGCTTCATCGAAACTCGTCACCCGTGTGCTGACGAGGACTGGTACGACGGAGAGCCCTGGTCGGTATCGACGCCCCTTTATCCCCTCTATGACGGCCGCGACTACGACGCCTTCGGTTGTCTCTTCGGCGTCCGCAACCGGCTTGACTGGACTCCCGTCGCGGCCGGCCGAGGCCTACCGGCCGACGCTTCGGAAGCGATCCGTCATGACTACGAGAAGTGGGCGAACATCGATACCGCCGTGCGCGGCTGCACATGGGTCGCGTGGGCGGAGCTTCGCGACCTGGACATGACCGTCCGACCCGCCGCTCGCGGAGTACTGCAGCTCCGCTCGGCGAAATCGGTGATCCACCAGTATCGAATCGACGATCAGTGGCCGGAAGAGCTCGTGGACCTCTATCCCATACCGCCCTTCGGCGTCTCGCCCGATCAAGCCCTGGCTGGTCGATGGGACCTTCCCGATGTGACGCTGGAGTACGGCCCGTTGACACGGCAGGCCGTGCTGGGCCCCGGAACAGGTTGGGAGCACGTCTTCGGGGTGATGGAGGCGTTGGGGCGGCGCTTCGGGCCCGACGGCGTGCGGTTGGTGGTCTGGTTCGACTAAGAGAAGAAGAGGGGTCACGTCCCGTCGGGTGGTGTAGAAGGCCCGCCGCCGCGCCAGAGGCCGGCCTCTCGGAATCATGGCATATCTGTGCCAATCGGATTTTTCGGGAGCTACGCGTCAGGATAACATCCATTTTAATGGCGTATATTCAGGCATCAAGGACATTCCCTCTTTCCGCTCCTTGCTGATTATTTGCCCGCTCATAAAAAGTGCGCGCGTCTCTCATGCTTGACGCCGGGGTATCTCTCTTGTCGCACTATCGCAGCGGTGCAGGCGGATACGAAGAAGAACAGCTCCGGCGTCCGCGCCACCGCGACACCATTCACGAGCTCGATCTGACACAGGTCAACGAGCCTCAGGAAATCGCCTGATGTTCTCACGGGGAATGCTCACCACGGAAAGGAATGCCCTATGCCATTCATCATGCGCAACACACTCCCCAGGCCGGCCGCACGTACACTCGCCGCCGCCGTCCTCGCCGCAGCGGTCATGACGCCCGCGGCCGCGGCATCCTCTGCCCCCAACCCGGCCGAGGCATACATCTCGAGCGTCAGTGCGAACGGAAACGGGTGCCCGCCCGGGACATGGGAGGCGGCGATCAGCGCCGACGGGAAGTCGTTCACCGTTACATTCAGCTCATACGAAACGCTCATCGAACCCGGCACTGATGCTTCGAATAGGGAATGCACGCTCTCGCTGAACGTGCATACGCCGCCGGGGGCCTCGCTTTCCACCGCCGAGTTCTCCTACCAGGGCTACGCGCTCATGGACCAAGCGGGGATGAGCGCCACGCAGAGCGCAAACTACAACTTCCGCGGTGCTCCCGTCCCGGCCCAGTCGGTTCGCTCGCAGATCTCGGGGCCACACGACGACTCGTACGTCTTCTCCGACCGGATCTTGCTTCACGACGACGTGGCGTCGGCGCTGGGCGCAACCCGCGTGCTGAACGGGGCAACGAGCCTGGTTCTCACCAACAACCCTGCGGAGACCGGCAGCGGCTACTTCAACACCAGCAGTGTCGACGGGACGCTCCAGAACGGACCGGGCTGCACCATCGACCGGCGCACCGCCACCTCGGGGCAGACCATCGTCGGCACCTCGGGCGCCGATGTCATCTGCGGCTCACCGTTCGCCGACCGTATCGCCGCGCTGGGCGGCAACGACGTCATCCTCTCCTTCGCGGGCAACGACCGGATCTCCGCCGGCGCCGGCAACGACACCGTCTTCGGCGGCAACGGCAACGACGACATCAGCGGCGACGACGGCAACGACACCCTCGACGGCGAAGCCGGCAACGACCGGATCCTGGGCGGGCCGGGCACCGACACCGCCAACGGCGGGCCGGGCACCGATTCCTGCATAGCCGAGACGACCACTTCCTGCTGAGTCAGGCCGACGCTCCGGTGGTGTGGCTTCGGGACGAAGCAGCCGAGGTCGGAACGGGCGGACCTGCTTCGCCCACCTTGGCCGCGCCGGGCCCCGAAGCGAGGGGATCCACGAGCCGTCCGGGTCCACACCCCTGATGCGCGAGAAGGGCTCGCCTCCGCGCTCTGGGGAATCCCTGGCCGTTGCGACTACGACGCTGCCGAAGATCAAAAGGCCCTCTCCCCGATCAAGGGAGAGGGCCTTCCGTCTGCGGCATGACCGTGTCCCACCACAATACGACTCATGATGTTGCACGTATATTGCACAGGAAGTGCACCGTACCAACCTTGTCCTGATCGCTTGCCTCTGCTTATGTACTCGAAGTGAGTCGTGATTCCGATATGGGCGGGTGTCTCGAACCTGTTCCGGCGAAGGTGAACCCGGCAGGTGGGAGGATGAACTACATCCCACTGCTCTTTGTTCTGGGCGCGGGCCCCCTTCTGCTTGCCAACTGGTTCATCGCTGCCATGATCCTTGGACGCGACTGCACCTTCTTGTACAAGGGCGGCAACATTACGGAATGTGCTGGCGGGCTTTCAGAGGAAGAGATGACCGCCACATCGGGACTGATCGCGCTGGTGCTACTTGTCATTCAGATAGGGCTGATCGTCCTAGTGCGCCGGCGCATCCGCGGATCGTAGCGAGGCCGCATGGTCGGCGACAGAGCGCCTTGGGACGGTAAGTACGCGTCAGTGCGACGAATGCTTTGTACGGCGGACGGCTTCCAGCGACCTGCGACTGCCTACAGCGACAGGCCACCCGGCAGAAGGCCATCCTCAAGCAAACCCGGCGTCCGGGACGCCCGGGTGCACGATGCGAGGCACACCGCGGCGACCTGTTGATAGAAGCAGGGTGTCCACATCCGCGTCGTGCAGGAGATCCTCGGCCACACCCGCGTGACCACCACCGAGCGCTACACCCACGTGGCGACCCTCCAGATGCAGGACGCCAGTGAGCGGATGGGTGCCGCCCTCTGGGGAGCGCCCTGAGGGCAACTGCAACCCGGACTGCAACCCTGATGTCCACAGAAGATCGAAAAGGCCCTCCCCCCGATCAAGGGAGAGGGCCTTCAGCTGCGGAGGATCGGGGATTTGAACCCCGGATGGTGTTGCCACCAAACCGCATTAGCAGTGCGGCGCCATAGACCTGACTAGGCGAATCCTCCTGGAAGCCATCGCGGCAAGCACAGCGTACCGGCCTTCTGGCGAGGCGGCAAAGCGATTGCGCCGCACGCCTTCACCAAGAGTTATCAACAGCCTGTGGGTAACTATCTGTGGATGAAGCCCGCCCAGAGCTAGGGCGGGCTTCCAGGCTGTGGATAACGTCAGGCGGCCGGGTTGGCCTCGCCCTCGATCTCGATCTTAACCTTCTTGCCCACCAGCACCCCGCCGGTCTCCAGCGCCTGGTTCCAGGTCAGGCCGAAGTCCTCGCGGTCGAACTCCGTGGTGATCGTGTAGCCCCAGACGGCCTGGCCCCACGGGTTGGTGCCGGCGCCGCCGTACTCGACCGTGAGCTCGACCTCCCGGGTCACGTCACGGATGGTCAGGTCGCCGACGACGGTGAACTCGTCGCCCTTGTGGCCGGCCACGCGGGTGCTCTTGAAGGTGATGGTCGGGAACTTCTCGACGGACAGGAAGTCGTCGCTGCGCAGGTGGCCGTCGCGGTCGGCGACGCCCGTGGTGATGCTTTCCGTCTGGATCGTGAGTTCGGCGGTCGACTCCAGCGGGTTCTCGGCGATCGTGACCGCGCCCTCGAACTTCTCGAAACGGCCGCGGACCTTGCTGACCATCATGTGCTTGACGACGAAGCCGATGCTGGTGTGCGCTACGTCCAGGTTGTACGTTCCGGCGGCCGGGATGGTCAGGGATTCCCAGGTGCGGGTGGTCATCGGAGGCTCCTAGTAAGAAGGTTGCTGTGCGGATGTCTGCGGCAACAACTTTCTACATGAGGAATATTCCGCACGTCAACTATCGTCGTCTAAGGTATGAGTGTGATGAAGTACGACAACCCCCGGGTGGACGTCCACCGGCTGTACGACGACTCCCGGCTGACGGCCATCGGGCTGTTCGCCGAGGTGCACGCGGGCCTGATGAGCAGGTTCGCGCCGGCGCTGAGCGCCGCGGGGCTGTCGGAGATCGACTTCGAGACGCTCATTCGTTTGGCACGTTCCCCCGGGCAGAGGCTGCGGATGAGCGATCTCGCCGGCCAGACCGGGCTGTCCACGAGCGGGGTGACCCGGGTGGTGGACCGGCTGGAGCGCGAGGAGCTGGTGCAGCGGGAGGCCTGCACGACCGATCGGCGGACGTCCTACACCGTGCTCACCGCGGCGGGGGCCGAGCGCCTGGAGCGCGTGCTGCCGCAGCACCTCCAGGACATCGAGGACCTCTTCACCGGGCTGCTGGGCGCCGACGAGCTGGAGACGTTCCTGGGCACGCTGCGCAAGATCAGGACCATCGTACGGCCGTGCGCCACCGCGGGAGCGGAGACACCATCCCCCTGCGAGCCCTAGGACAGGCCCAGTGACCTCCGCAGCTTGGCCATGGCGCGCGACACCGTGCTCTTGACCGTCCCCACGCTGATCCCCAGCGTCCTCGCGATCTCCGGCTCCGTCATGTCCTCGTAGTACCGCAGCACGATCGCCGCCCGCATCCGCTCGGGCAGCTCGCGCAGGGCCTGTTCGAGCGCCTCGTGGATCTCCGGGGCCGGCAGCGCCTCGCGGGCGGCCGGCTCGGGCAGCTCGTCCGACGGGTACTCCTCCAGCTTCCGCCGCCGCCACTGCGAGATGTTGATGTTGACCATGGCCCGCCGCACGTATCCGTCCAGCGCGTTGCGGTCCTCGATGCGGTCCCAGGCCAGGTACGTCTTGGCCAGCGCGCTCTGCAGCAGGTCCTCGGCGTCGAGCGGATGGCCGGTGAGCTGATGGGCCGCGCGCAGCAGCGCTGGACCGCGCGCCGTGACGTACTCGCGGAACTCGTCTTCCCAGCTCGTGGTCTGCATCGTGGCCAGAATCGCAGCCTGATGCCCGTTTGTGCCGGAACCGCAATTCAGGTTTCGGCCCGCCGACGATAAAGGTCCGTCTAGGTCGGTGGCGGTTTGTACGACGCCGTAGGTGAACTCCCTTCCCCGGGGATGGGTATTTTGCTCCCATCTGAACTACTACGGTGTGGCCCGCCGCCAAGTCGTGTGAATCTAGTACCCGACGAGGGAGGGGTTCATGGGTCATCCGAGCGTCGAGCGCCGCCGGGTGCTCGCCGCGGCCGTGCTCGGCCGCGAGGGCCGCGTTCCCGGTGCCGACCCCGGCGACGCGGAGCCCCTGCGGGCCGTCGTCGGCGAGGTCCTGGACGTCAGCCCGCACCTGATCACCATCGAGACCCCCGGCGGCGCCCAGGAGCGGCTCGTGATCGCGCCGTGGGCGACCGCGTGGAACGGCTCCGACACGACGCCGGGCGATCTGGACGTGGGCTCCATGGTGCTGATGCGGACGTTGCGCGACGGCCGCGTGGTCGAGCGCATCTGGGCCGACACCACCCGCATCACCGGGACGATCCTCTCCATAGCCGGCAATAAGGACCTGACGGTCGAGCTCGACTGCGGGCCCCATCGCGGCCACCGCTCGGTCGTCATCCCCTACCGCGCGTCGGGACGGCTCCAGGTGCGCCATCCCCAGTTCGAACCCGGCTACCTCTTCGACGCGATCGGCATCAGGCGTGACGGCGCCTGCCTGGCCCTGCTGCCCGCGACCTCGCAGCCGCCCTACCCGGCGCGGTCCGTGCCGCCCCCGCCGCCCGCGTACGCGGGCACGCAGTCGCGCATCGCCGGCACCGTGACCTGGTCGGACATGTTCGACGAGGAAGAGCGGGGCGCGGCCTACCCGATGCTGGAACGTACCGACACCGGCTGCCCCATGACCGGCGTATCGTGCGCCGGCCTGCCGTATCTGGCCGTCGGCTCGCTGCTCCAGATCAGGAACGTCTGCTCCAACCGCTCCGCCAACGTGCCCGTGGTCGCCTGCGGGTGCATGGCCGGGCGCTTCTGCGACCGCTGCGTCGAGTGCGACACCTCGCCGCGCGGGCGGATCGCGGAGCTGTCGCCGTCCTCCTACGTGGAGCTCGGCGGCGAGTTGATCAAAGGGTGCTTCAACGCGCAGATCGGATTAGGGTGACGCTCGTGCTGGAATCGCAGCTCCCGCTCCTGATCGTCATGCTCACCCTGGGCACGGTGGCGAAGGTGCGCACCGTCGGCTCGGGAGGCGAGCCGGGGGCGCTGTCCAGGCTGGGGCCCGCGGTGCTGGTGCCCGGGCGCATGCAGGCTCCCGCGCTGCTGGTGTGCGCGGCCGGCGAACTGATGCTGGCGGCGGGGCTGCTGTTCAGCACGCATCCGTTCTTCCGCTGGGGCACGGTCGCGTTCTTCGCGATGTCCACGTACGTGCTGCTGGAGCTGCGCAGGCGTGTGCCCGACGCGGGCTGCGGCTGCTTCGGCGAGGTGAGCTCGGCGCCGGTCGGGTGGCGTTCGATCGGCCGGACGGTCGCGCTGACCGGCCTGGCCGGCGTGTCGGTGTGGTCGCCGGTGACGGGATGGGCGGCCGCGACCGGGTGGGTGGAGGCGGGCCTGCCTCCGTGGTACGCCGCCGCGGGGGTGGCCCTGCTCGCGCTGCTCTCGCCCGAGATCGAGGAATTGATCGACCGGGTGCGGTATCGCGCCCCCTGCGAGCAGCGCCGCGGTCCAGCGGAGTCGGTGACCCTGTCGAGGCTGAGGTCGAGCGGCACCTGGCGGGCCCACCGGCAGGAGCTTGCCTCGGCGGAGCCGTATGACAGCTGGCGGGAGCTGTGCTGGCGCTTCTTCGCCTTCCGCAACCACGATGACGACGACGTGGTCTTCGCCGTCTATCTGAGCGGCCGCCGCCCGGCGGTGCGGATGGCCGTGGCCAGCAGGGAGGGCAGCGACTCTCTGCCGGACTATGTCCCCGTATCGGCCTGATGCTAGAGAGCACTAGATTTCCCTCGACAGGCATGGCGATATAGCTCTATTGGGCTGTCTAGCTTCCCCACTAGACAGCCCAATAGAGGTCTAGGGGCGTCGCTCAGATCGGCTGAGCGCGCAGGAATCTCCCGAAGTGCGGCACCGTGAACGCGATCAGGCCGCGCTCGGCGCTGTAGATGAGCCCTTTCTTGATCAGGCTGTCGCGGGCGGGTGAGAGGCTGGACGGCTTACGCCCGAGGGCGTCGGCCACCTCGGCGGTCGCGACCGGCTCGTCGCCGATCTGCGCCATGGCGTGCATGTAGTCGCGCTCGGCCGGGGTGGCCCGCTCGTAGCGGCTGCCGAAGAACCCGACCGCGAGCTCCTCCTCGGCCTCCGGCGCGGAGACCTTGACGTCGTCGATGGTGATCGGGCTGCGCGGGGCGAGGTCCCAGGCGACCTTGCCGTACGCCTGCACGAAGTAGGGGTAGCCGTCGGCCGCCTCGTAGAGGGCGTCGAGCGCCTCCTGGGTGAACTCCACCTCTTCCTCCCGCGCGGGCAGGATCAGCGCGAGGTCGGCCGCGTCGCGGTCGAGCTTGTCGATGCGCGCGTAGCGGAAGAGCCGCTCGGAATAGCTCTTGCTGGCCGACAGCACGCTCGGCAGGTGCGGCAGGCCGGCCCCCACCACGATCAGCGGGCCGCCCGACTGCGACAGCTCGTGGCAGGCCGCGCAGAGCGCCGAGACGTCGGCGGCCTGCACGTCCTGCATCTCGTCGATGAAGAGCGCGATGCCCACCGCCAGGTCGGTGGCCACGCTCGCCGCGTCGACGAACAACTCGGTGAGGTCGATCTCCAGATCGCCGGAGTCGGCGCGCCCGCGGCTGGCGGGCACCTCGATGCCGGGCGACCAGTGGGAGGTGCCCTTGGCCGCGGCCGGATCGCGCATGGCGAACGCCTTGAGCACGCCGAGGAACTCCTCGATGCGCTCGGGCGCGCGATGACGCGGCGCCAGCTCGCGGATGGCCATGTGCAGGGCGGCGGCCACCGGCCGTCTGATCGACTGATCGGGCCGGGCCTCGATCTTGCCCGTGCCCCACAGCCGCTGCATGGCCATGGACTTGAAGGTGTTGAGCAGAACGGTCTTGCCGACGCCCCGCAGGCCGGTCACGACCATGCTGCGCTCGGGACGGCCGCGGGCCACCCGCTCCAGCACGACCTCGAACTGCTGCAGCTCGCGATCACGCCCGGCGAGCTCCGGCGGGCGCTGCCCGGCTCCTGGAGCGTAGGGGTTTCGCACAGGGTCCACGCTCTCGGACTTTATTGCCGGATATAGCGGCCGTCCTAGATTTGGGAAGAAAGTGCTACGGCGTGTCCGAGCAGGGGCGAGCGCGAGCACCGTCATCCGGACACACCCCCTCTCACCAGGCCGAACCTCTGTTCGATTGCGGTACCTAAGACTGTAGCGCGGACTCGAACACCTATGCGATGGTTTCGAGTAAAGATCTTCGTGACGAGTCCGGAAGAGACCCGAACTTGGCAGCCGTCCCGCGCGCGCAATAGCGTTCGACACCATGCGGACCTTCGCGAACGTTCAGGAGCTCAAGGCGGCCGTCGGCGAGTCGTTCGGCCCGACCGAGTGGCGCACCGTCACCCAGGATCAGGTCAACCTCTTCGCCGACGCCACGGACGACCACCAGTGGATCCACGTCGACGTGGAGAAGGCCAAGGAGGGGCCGTTCGGCGGCACGATCGCCCACGGCTACCTGACGCTGTCGCTGCTGCCGTCGTTCATGTTCTCCATGATCAAGGTGGAGGGCATCGCGATGGGCGTCAACTACGGCCTCAACAAGGTCCGCTTCCCGCGGCCGGTCCCGGTCGGGGGGCGGGTCAGGGCTGTCGGCGAGCTGACCGACGTCAAGGGCACGCCGGCCGGCTACCTGGCCAACCTCAAGGTGACGATCGAGATCGAGGGCGAGAAGCGGCCCGCCTGCATCGCCGAGACGCTCAGCCTGTACGTCCCCGCCCCGTAATCTCTCCCGCGCGATCTCTCGCCCGCGTGCGACAGAAGCCGTGTGACGTGATCCCTGGGTTCGTGGAGGATTTCGACGAGTTCGTCCGGACCCGGGGCGACGCGCTGCTCCGGTACGGCTACGTGCTGGCCGGCAGCAGCCCGTCCGGGACGACCTGAGCACCGGGACGACGGCCGCGATCGGGCCCGTGCAGTCGCACGACACCTCCTCCAGGCCGTCGAGCGTGCTCTTCCGGGGGACGGGAAGCAGCAGACGGTGCTCAAGGCCATCCCAGGATGATCGCCGTCAGTGCGGCGAGGCCGATGAGGCCGAGGTAGGCCAGCACGAGCCGGGTGTCGCGCAGGAAGCACTTGCTCCTGGTCAGGCCGGCTCGCCGCGCCCGCCAGTAACCGGCGAACCCGAGCGCCGCGAACCCCAGCACCGCCCACGGCCCGAGCAGCCAGGCGAGCAGCGCGACGGTCGCGTACACGCACAGGCGGAGCGGATCGTACGGCTCCTTCACAGCACCACCTCGAACGGCCCCTTCCTTCACAAGACCACCTCGAACGGCCCCCTCGCCTTGGAGGCCACCGCCGACAGCCGCTGCCCGGACAGCTGCGGCCACGCCTGTACGGCGCAGAACGGCGCGCACTGGTCCTGCTCGGCCCGGGTGCCCACGTGTACGCAGCACTGCGTGAGCCGTTCCTCGATCATGGTGGACAGGTCCATGAACGGTTTGACCGTGATGCGCACGACCCGCTCCCCGAGCATCGCGCGCAACTTCCTGCGCCGGCCCGGCAGGGCCGAGGAGGCGAGGGTGAGCAGGGTGGAGACGCCGAGGTCGCAGTTCTCGCAGATGGTCCGCCACAGGTCTCCGACCTGCGGATGCGACAGCGACGACTGCTCGGACAGCAGGCCGAGCAGCGACTCCTGTACGGCCAGGCGCAGCTCGCGCGGGATCTCGCTGTCGGCGATGCGGTTGGAGACCAGGCCGAGGTTCGCCTTGAGCCGGTCGTGGCCGATCAGCTCGGTGAGCGAGCGCCAGCGGGCGGAGTCGTCGCGGATGAGGTAGCCGACCGAGCAGCAGTGGGGGTGGGAGCAGGGCAGCGCGGTCAGGTCGCGCCAGGTCACCAGGCCGTCGGTCTGCGGGCCGAGGCGTTTGAGCACGCCGGTGTGGGTGAGCCGGTCCCGCTCGTCGATGGCGGCCGACCGGCCCGAGCCGAACTGGGGCTGCAGGGAGACGCCGCCGACGTACGGGGTGTCCAGAGCCAGGAGGACGACGTCGCCGATCTCGTCGTCGTTCACGCCGAGTGCGGCGGTCATGACGAGCGTGGTGAAGATCTCGCGTTCGGACAGGCGTCGTACGGCGCTCGCCTTGATCCTGGTCAGGTCGCCGCCCCGATGATGTCTGGACGCGTCGGCCGAGCTGCCGTCGTACTGGAGATAGACCTCGACCCGCTCCCTGTGCGCGGTGAGCAGGTCGAGCAGGGCGTCGTCCCTGGCCACGCGGACGCCGTTGGTGTTGATCAGAATGCGGGTGATCGGGCGTTCGGCCAGCTCGGCGAGCAGTCTGTCGAGCTCGGGGTGGAGGGTGGGCTCGCCGCCGCTCAGCATGAGGACGTCGAGCTTGCCGTTCTCCCTGGACAGGCGCTGGTCGACGTTCGCCAGGACGTCTTCGACGGGGACGATCCCGGTCAGGTCGGGCGAGCTGTCGGCGAAGCAGGTGGGGCAGCGCAGGTTGCAGGCTTCGGCGATGTCCTCAAGGAGGATGCAGGTGTGCTGGGTCTGGAGCTCGGGGAGGCCGCGCAGGTAGGCCTGGGGCACCGGATCAAAATTTCCGGATATATCCGGTACGTGATGCTTCGTCGGGGCGGTCCATTCCTCCAGGTACGCCAGGATCTCCGGGTCCTCGTCGTACAACGTGCTGATGAGACCGTGCTCGCGGCACCCGCGCTCCAGCCACACGCGTCCGTCGCGCTCGGCCAGGTAGCCGCTCAGCCGCTCCACCTGTGACAGCTCGCGGTCGTGGCAGCGCGGGCAGAACGCGTTGACGTACCTGAGGATGCGGTCACCCCGCAATCCCATGCCTGCACTCATGTCATGACCTTCCGCTCGAAAAGGGGATCGTAGTAGCCGCGCCGCCAGCCGTACGCGAGCCGGATGCCGAGCAGCAGCAGCCCCGGGATCAGGAACCACTGGGGCCTGGTCAGGTCGAGCCAGACCGTCTCGTTGGCCCGGGTGAACTCGACGAGGAAGCGGAAGGCGGCGTACCCGGCCAGGTAGAGCGTGAACAGCTCGCCCGGCTGGGTGAGCCGCTTACGTGCCCAGAGCAGCGCGGCGAACGCGGCGAGCTGGAAGACGATCTCGTAGACGAACGACGGGTGCATGGCCTGCCCGGTGAGGCAGCCCGGGCACTCCGGAGTGGCCGGCGAGGCGTGCACGCCCCAGGGCAGGTCGGTGGGCCGGCCCGGCGCCTCCGTCAGATGGCAGCCGATCCGGCCCACGGCCATGCCGAGCGCCACCGCCGGGGCGAACAGGTCGCCGGTGCGCTCCTTGTAGCCGATGATCCGCTTGGCGACCAGGACGCCGGCGTACGCGCCGGTCAGGCCGCCGAGGATGCTGCGGGAGCCGTACAGCCAGAGGTCACGCAGCTCCAGGGTCTCCAGCGAGCCGGCCAGCCGCATCCCGATAGCCCCGCCGACCAGGGCGCCTGCCACCGCGATCAGGGACTGCTCGTTGAGCGCGCCGCGCCTCCTGGCCTCCTTGACGAAGACGACGGAGGCCACGAAGACGCCCAGGCCGACGAAGATCTCGTGGTAGGGCATGTCAGCCGTACAGGCCCGGGTTGATGCCGGTGCAGAAGCCGGCGGACAGGATCGACCAGAGCGCCCAGCCGATCATCAGCCCCAGCCCCAGTCCTCGGCTCCAGGTCTTACGGACGAAGCACAGCCCGATTCCTGCGCCGAGGCCCGCCAGGGCCAGGGCTATGGCGCCGATGGCCAGGTAGGGGGTGGAGCTGGCGGGGGTGCTCATGGCGGCGAAGAAGACGAAGAAACCTATGACGATGTTGAGGGCACTGTAGGCGGCCAGGCCCGCGAACAGGAAGCCGATCAGTGCGCCCGTGCCGCCGCCGCTTCCTGAGGAGGGGGCGGGGTGCGGGCCTGGAGGCGGGGGGCCGTACTGCGGGGGGCCGTACTGCGGAGGGCCTTGAGGAGGCGGGCCGCCATGAGGGGACGGGCCGCCGTGACCGGCCGAGGGACCGTAACCAGGCGGGGGACCATACTCCGGCGGGCCCTCGTGCCCGGGCGGCGGTCCCTGCGGCGATTGCCCCTGACCTCCCGCGACATTTCCGGAATATCCGTACGACGACTGCCCGTGCTGCGGACCTGCCTGGCCCGACGTCTGCCCACCCGAACCCGGCTGCCCCGCGGACGCGGGCTTCACCACGGGCGCGACGAAGGACGGCCGCCCCGCACCGGGCGGAACACCGGGCCCCTGCGCGGCCGACGAGGAAGCACCACCCGGCGGTCCGACCGACCGCGACGTCTCACCCAGCTCCCCTCCACCCGCCGGCAGCAGCTTCGTCGGGCCGGCGGGCGGCGGCAGGGACACCGGCCGTCCCGTCGGAGGCGGCGGCAGCAGCGACGGCTCACCGCTGGGAGGCGGCGCCGGCGCAGGAGCCCGCTCACCGGCCGCAGGCGGCGCGACCCTCTCCCCGGTTGGAGGCGGCAGAAACTCCGGCTCCCCCTCCAGCTCTGGCCCCGCCCCTGCTTCCAGCTCCGACTCCGCCCCTTGACCCGACTCCTCCGGATCCCCGGACGACGACGGTGGCGGTGTCGGTGGGGTCGGCGGCATCGGCGGTCTCGTACTCATTCGTTTGCTCTACCCCCTAGTCGCGATCAGACCAGGAGCCGAGCCCGCGACCGACATCCGCTCAACACCGTCATCATCACACGCACAACAGTTCGTAGGCCTACGTATACATCTCAGGGTTGAGCCCCGTACAGAAGCCCGCCGACACGATGGACGCCAGCCCCCACCCGATCATCAACCCCAGCCCCAACCCCACCGACCACGACCTCCGCAGCCGGACGAGCACCAACCCGGCCCCGATCCCCAGAACCGCCAGCACCCCCGCCCCCACCCCGATCGCCACCGTCGACTCCAGGCTCAGCACGACGACCCCCACGACCACGTTGACCACGAGATAGCCGAGAATCCCGACCAATGCCAGCCCGACCACCACCCCCGTCCGCCGAGGCGGCGGCCCACCCCCCGACGACGATCGCGAGGACGAGTCAGACGGCGGACCCGGCGGAGGCGGCGATTCGCTCACCCTCACACAGTACGACGTGCCCCGCTCCCAAACCCGAACAAACTCCAACATCCCCGGACACTCACCACTCTCGGGACACCAGCGCACACACAGATCCTCAACCTGTGGATACATCGAACGGTGTATCCACAGGCGGACCTCCGCAGGAGGAAAAGGCTGGCCAGAGGTGATGGGATGAAGCCATGAACCGGGTGAAGCCATGAACCGGACGGTGCCGGCAGCGGCGCTGGCCTTCGCGGTGGGCGCGCTGCTCATCGCGGGTGGCTCGTATGCCCATCGTGGCACGCCCACCTGGCTCCTGTTCGTGCCGCTGGCGCTCACCTGCGCGGGAGTCGTGGTGCGCACGCGCGCCCCGCTGCTCTGCCTGGGGCTGGGCATCGTCGGGATCACGATCGACGGGTTCGTGGGCCCGTCCCTGGGGGCGGTGCTGATCTTCACCGACAACCTGTACGCGGCCGCGCTCTACGGCCCGGCCGGCCTGACCCGGATCCTGCTGGGCACCACCTCCGTGCTCGCGGTCGGGGCGGGGGCCACGGCCGGGTTCCTCGCCGCCGACTGGCGCGCGCTGGCCGTGATGGGGGTGCAGGCGGGGCTGGTGCTCGTCACGCCCGTTCTCACCGCGGTCTACCTGCGGGAGCAGCGAGATCGAGCGGCGGCGGAGCGGGCGCGGGCCGAGCAGGTGGCCCGCCTGGCGGAGCTCGACCGGCAGGCCGCGATCACCGCCGAACGCACCCAGATGGCCCGCGAGCTGCACGACATGATCGCCAACCACTTCAGCGCCATCGCCATCCAGTCCACCGCCGCCCTGTCCCGCCAGGATCTCGATCGGGAGACGGTGCGGAAGGTCATGGAGTCCGTACGGGAGAACAGTGTGGCGGGCATGGCCGAGATGCGAGCCATGATCGGCCTGCTGAGGCAGGAAGGCGACGAGGCCGAGAGCGAGACGACCCGCCCCCGCCTTGGAGACGCCGATCCCCTGGTCGAGCGCGTACGGCAAGCGGGAATGGACGTGCGGACCCGGGTCGAGGGCGAGCCACGCGAGCTGCCCCCGTCCGTCGATCTCGCCGGCTACCGCATTCTGCAGGAGGCCCTCACCAACGCCCTGAAACATGGCGAGTCCCCGATCTCCGTGATGGTCGGCTACGAGCGTGACCAGGTCGTGCTCCGCGTCGACAACACGCTCAGCGCCGACCGGCGAGGCGGACTGCCCGGAGCCGGAGCCGGCCTGATCGGCATGCGCGAACGCGCCGCCCTGGTCGGAGGCCGGTTCGAGGCCGGAGCGGTCGACGGGGAAGGCTGGCGCGTCTCAGCAGCCCTCCCGACGACCGAACTGAACGCGAGCCCGAGCCGGGCCTGGTCCGACTCGGCCGCCGAGAAGAAGAACGCTGGAGGCGGACGGTGACCATCAGGGTGCTCGTGGCCGATGACCACGCCGCGGTCAGGACCGGAATCGTGCTGATCCTGGACGGGGCCGACGACATCGAGGTCGTGGGCGAGGCCGAGGACGGCGAAAGCGCCGTCGCCATGGCGTCGGAGCTACGCCCCGACGTCGTCCTGATGGACGTACGCATGCCCCGACTCGACGGCATCTCCGCCACGCGCGCACTGGCGGGAGTCTGTGACGTGCTCATCCTGACGACGTTCGACGTCGACGAATACGTCTTCGGCGCCCTGCGCGCCGGCGCGGCCGGCTTCCTGCTGAAGAACACCGAGGCCCAATCCCTGCTGGAGGCGGTCCGCGTGGTGGCCCGCGGCGAGGGACTCATCTCACCCGGCGTAACCCGCCGCCTGATAGCGGCCTTCGCCGAACAACCCCCCGCCCGCAGAGACCCGGCCCCCGGCACCGACCCGGCCGGCCTGACCCCTCGTGAGCAGGAGGTGTTGGCCTGCATCGGACGGGGCCTGTCCAACGCCGAGATCGCCCGAGAACTCGACATGGCGGAAGCCACCACCAAGACCCACGTAAGCCGCGTACTCCACAAACTCGGCCTGAAAAGCCGCGTCCAAGCCGCCATCTACTACTCAGAGGGCACCTAGGGATGCCCGACGTGCACCGCCCCAAATCCTAGGCCTGAACCCGTGTTTTGCCAGCTCTCACCACAGATGCCACCTTCGCCACCCACCCCCCGAACAGAGAACCAACCCCCACGGTGATCTCCACTACACCCCCAGGGGAAAGTCCTCACCCCGCACCACGCAGCACGATTTCCCACCTCCCCCACTCCTTGCCACCATGTGCTCACAGAACGTGGGACCACTGGCAGACCAGCCTCGCAAGGGATCCCTTCCAACGACCGCGAAGGTAGAGGTACGTGGACATAGAGACGGAGATTCGCCAACTGAAACTCCGCGCGGATGCCCTTGAGGCAAGCGTACGTACCGGCGACGCGGCCTCCACCCGCCCGAGAGCCCGCCGCCGACACAGACACCCCCGCACGCAAGCAGGAGACCCGCACCTCGACACCAAGACCCAGGTCAAATGCCTACAAGCAGAGCTCAACCAAGACTTCTCCGCACTCAACGACGAGATCGAAAGCTTCAGAAGGCACACGGCCGACGAGCTCACCAAGATCCGCATCCAGACCCACGACCAGTACGCCTTCATCCTCCGCAGACTGACCGACATGGCCATCCTGCTAGACGTCCTGCTGAATCAGACGGACACCACGTAACGGGGAAGGGAGCCCGCCCCCTCTGAGACTCGCGGGCTCCCCCAGCTCAAACCCCCTCACACCACCCCACACCCACCCCCACCCCGGAACCAACGTCAGCCCCGAGCCCGTATCCGGTTCGAGGCACTGCGGAAAACCCGCTATGCTTGCTTACGCAGCGAGCGGCCGTAGCTCAATGGATAGAGCATCTGACTACGGATCAGAAGGTTACGGGTTCGACTCCTGTCGGCCGCGCACCTGGTCAAAGGCCCTTCGGGATGATCCCGGAGGGCCTTTTTCAGGGCGTGCGACCTCTTCGGGCCGATCCCCGCCCGGCCACCCCGCCGCACCTGAGGCTTCGACTGCGCACGGGACGTCGATGGTCTCGTTCCCACCTGCACCTGTCCAGCCTTCAAGAACGATCAGCCTCGAGGTCGGCACGCCGCTCCGCGAGCCGCTCCAGCGACCACACAGTCCACGGGTGTTCGGCCCCGAGCACTCTCGCCCGCGCATCAGCCACCAACTCGGCCTGCGCCACCGCTTCTTCGAAGCGACCGAGCTCGGCGAGGACTCGGCCGAGCAAGGCGCGGGCGGCGAGGGTCTTGGGGTGTGGTCTGCGGCGGCCCGCAGCCCGCTACGCGCAGCGGTGAGCTCTCCTTCGCCGGCCCCGCGGTCCGCGGCCACGGCGAGCATTCCTGCGCGTAGTGAGGTCAGGTCGGAGGCGTTGACCCACAGTCCGGCCCGACCGCCTTCGGCCGTCGCAAAACGGAAGATCTCCGAGGCGACGGCGGTTTTGCCGCAACCGCCCAGGCCGTGCAGCACAAATACCTGATGAGCCCCGCCCTCTTCGAGGGCGGTCCGCAGCCGTGCTATGGGATGAAGAGGTGTGGGCGCGGCCTGCCACCCGGGATGAAGCGCAACAGCTCGGCATCGGCGTCGGCAGCATCGTGACGGTGATCGAGCGCAGCTATTTCGCAGGTGAGCTGGCGGTCGAGGTGGCGGACATCCTCGTGCCGGCTGAGAAGTTCACCTAACAAGATCCACAGTTATCCCGGTTTCACCGTTGACCAGGCCGCATGCCTCCCACCGCGGCGCGAGACGGCGAGTAAAAGCGGCTTCAGCACCGCCCGTGTCACCGCTCCGCGTGCCACGAGGTCTTCGGTACTTGGCTCTTCCTGATCGTTGAGCTTGCCGAAGCTGGGGCGAAGTTCGAAATCGTCCTCCAAGGTTCGCCGGGGAGTCGGGCACCTGTCGCCGGGTGGAGGCCGGAGGGGTAGGAAATGGTCACATGCGTAACGTTGTTCTCACTGCCGCCATGGTTGCCGCTTCTCTCACGGCCGGGCTCGCCTCACCCGGCCCGGCCTCTGCGGCTGGCCAGGGTCCCTCCTTCACCTTCGCGTTGCTCGGCGACACCCCCTACGGTGAGGCCCAGGAGGCCGCGTTCCCTCGTCTGGTCAAGGACGTCAACGCCGCCAGGGACGTGCGGCTCGTCCTGCACGCGGGTGACGTCAAGAGCGGCTCCACCTCGTGTGAAGACGCCCACCTGACCGCGACGAAAGAGCTCTACCAGACCTTCGACGACCCCTTCGTGCTGACCCCGGGCGACAACGACTGGACCGACTGCCACCGTGTCGCGGCCGGTGGTTTCCTGCCGACGGAGCGGCTCCAAGCGATGCGCCGCATCTTCTACCCGGTGGCCGGGCGCACCATCGGCGGCCACCCGATGAAGGTCGAGACCCAGGCGCGCGACCGCGAGCACAGCGACTACGTGGAGAACACGCGCTTCACCGAGAAGCGTGTCGTCTTCGCCACCGCGCACGTGGTCGGCAGCGCCAACGGCCTGGCCCCGTGGAACGAGCTGCCCGGCGGCGACCGGCCCGAGCTCCGGCTCGCGGAGTACGAGGCGCGCAAGGCCGCCGCGCTCGACTGGATCGACGGAACCTTCGACGCGGCCGAACGTACCCACGCCCCCGGCGTGCTGCTCATGCTGCAGGCCGAGCCGACGGCGAGTGACGGCTTCACCGAGATCCGCGAGCGGATCGTCGAGCGCTCCCGTGCGTACGGCAAGCCGGTGCTGCTCGTGCACGGCGACGAGCACGTCCAGGAGGCGGAGCCCAACTACGCCGGCGTGCCCAACCTGACCCGCCTGGAGACGTTCGGCGACACCGCGAGCCAGTGGCTGCGCGTCACCGTCAAGCCGAAGTCACCCACGGTCTTCTCGTGGGAGCAGCGGACCGTACCTGCGGCCTGAGCGGCTAACTCTGAGAAAGTGCCTGGAGAGCGCAGAACAGCGCGAAGAGGGCCAGAACCAAGCTGCGGCCCCGCCATGACAGGCGGGGCGAGCTCACCAGGGTGGCCACTGGGTAGGCGAACAGTCCGGCGATCAGGATGAGCGGCACTTCGGCGAGCTCCCAGATCGGCACCAGGAAGAAGGGGGCCAGCACGGCGACGGGCCACGCTGGACGTACGCGGAACAGGTGCAGCAGCGGCCAGGCGAGCACGACCGCTGCCCACCTGCCCGCCGTCCACGCGTCGGCCAGGAGGCCGACGCAGCCGTAGTGGCCGCAACGTGAATCGTCGGTCAGGGCAGTCAGAACCAGCAGCCAGCCGAGCGGGACGAGGGTCAGGAGGGTGCCGGCGAACGCGGCGGCGACCACCCGCTCGGCCGGCCGCCCCTCGGCGGCAGGTGAGACGCTCGTCTTGGCCATGTCCACACTTGCCAGCATCCGATCCGGGCCGCCTCGCGACGCACACGCATTGATCACGATTTGTGGCCGCAGCAGGTAGGTAAGCCACCTCGACTACTAGGGACGGTGCGTAGGTCCAATGCAGTAGGGCCGGTCGGTCGGAGGGCCGAGGTGCGGGTCGGCGATCGGCTATTAGCGTCCCTTGTCATGAATGACACCGGAACTTTGGACGAAGCGTACGGACGGCTGCACACGACAGGACCCGAGTTCGACGGATGGCTGTCCAACCACGGTCCGATGGCGGTCGAATCCATGGTCAGGCACGGCTACGGCCGGGAAGTGCACCGTTGGCTCGACACGTACGTCGGCCGCCTGGACGAGCTCCCCCGCGGCAGCTCGCCCATCGAGGCCGCCGAATGGCGGGAGGCGCTCGGCGATCCGGGCCGGCTCGGCGACTGGCTGGCGTACTTCGACAGGGAGCTGCGGGAGCAGCCGTGGCGGGCCGTGCTGGGAACCTGGTGGCCGCGGCTGCTGCCCGGTATAGCGGCCGGAGCCACGCACGGGGTGATTCGCACGGGGCATGCGATCCATGCGTTGCTGGGGCAGGAGGACGAGCCGCGGATCGCGGAGCTGGGCCAGGCGCTCGGGTACTGGGCGGCGCGGTGGCAGGCCATCGCGGGGTTCGACGCGTTGTCCGGTACGGCCGGGCCCGAACGCGCCGGCACGCCGGCCGGTACGAACGGGCCTGAACGCGCCGTCTCGGGCGCGCCGGACGGTACGGCGGGGCCGGAGCAGGCCCTGGCCGGCGTGCCCCGGGTGCCGGACCAGAGTGCGGACATCAATCATCGCCTCGGGCAACTGGCCGACCTCACGGGGTGGGGCTCCTCGCTCGCCGCACTCAAGCCGGCCGCCGACCCCCAGCAGGCTCGGGCGTACCTCACCGAGCTCGCGGACGCGGCGACCCTGCGGTACGCCACGCACGCGCACGGCAACGCCGTCATGCTGGTCCACACCGCGACGGCGCCGACGGCCGTGCTGCGGGCCCTGCCCGCGCTGCCCGCCGAGGTGTGGGTGGCCAGCTTCAACGCGGCCTGGGCGGCGGGCGCCGCGGTGACGGCCGCCTACGCGCCGGACGAGCCCGCTCCCCGCGGCGATCTGCCCGCCGGACCGGCCGAGGCGGAGGAGGCGTTCGAACTGGCGGTGCGGCACGGAGACGAGCACGTGATCAAGCTCGCCGACACCGCGCTGGACGTCTACCAGCGCACCGACGATCCTGATGCCCTCGCCGCGGTGGTCCGCGCGGCCGGCCTGATCAAGCCCTTGAGATGAGGTCCAGGGTACGGCTCTGTTCGTTGAGGGGTGAGACGACCAGGTCGGTCACCCCGGCGTCCGCGTAGCGCTTCAGCGCGTCCGTGATGGTCGATTCGTCCCCGATGATGATGGTGTCGGCGGGATTGGCGAGCCCGGCGCGGTCGAGCGAGGCGCGGTACGCGGGCAACTGGCCGACGGCGGCGAGTCGTTCGGCGTAGCCGGCTCGGGCGGCGTCGGGGTCCGGGCTCAGCACCGTGATGGCCTGGGCCACGATGCGGGCGCCGGGAGCCGTACGGGGCGCGATGTCCTTGGCGATCATCTCCGGTGTGATCCAGGTGACGACCACCCCGTCCGCGAGATCGCGGGCCACTTCGAGCATGCGCGGGCCGAGTGCCGACATCAGCAGGCTGGGCGGCGGGGCGGAGATGTCAAGGCGGGTGTCGACGGTGAAGAACTCGCCCGCGTACTGGACATGCTCGCCGGCCAGCAGGGGGCGCAGCACGGTCAGATATTCGCGGGTGTGCCGCAGCGGCGAGGTGTAGGGGAGGCCGAGCTGGTCCTGGACGTACCAGGCGTGGCTCGGGCCGACGCCCAGCGCGAGGCCGCCGCCCGAGGCGGCTTGGAGGGTCAGCGCCTCGGTCGCGGTGGTCACCGGGTGACGGGGGTAGGTGGCGACGATCGCCGTGCCGATCTCGGCCGGCCGGCGGCCGAGGGATGCCAGCAGGGTGAGCGGGTCCCATCCGCCGGGGTTCTGGTTGGTCCAGAAGCTGTCGAGCCCGCGGTCGGCGGCGTCGGCCGCGGCGGCCACCACCTCGGCGGGGGACGTGGGAGTGATCAAACTAGTGCCATAGCGCATGCCTCCATCCCAGCGGCCGGATGCCCGGCGGAACCAGCCCCGGTTAGACTGTCCAGCGATTACTTTTTGTCATCGTTGGAGCGTGAGGCGTGGAGCTGCGTGCGTTGCGATACTTCGTGACCGTCGCCGAGGAGCTCCACTTCGGCCGGGCGGCCGAGCGGCTGAACATCGTGCAGCCGGCCGTGAGCCACCAGATCGCGCGGCTCGAACGGGAGCTCGGCACCCGGCTGTTCGACAGGTCCCCGCGCCATGTCCGGCTCACCCCCGCCGGTCGGCGCGTGCTGGAGGCGGCTCAGGAGACGCTCGCCGCGGCGGCTCGCGTCCGCGTGGTCGCCGGGGAGGAGGAGGCCCGCGTGCGGATCGGCGTCGCCCCCGGCCTGACCGCGCGTCTGGAGCGCGCCGCGGAACTCCTGCACGACGGCGAACGGCCCGCCGAGGCGGTCCTCGTGGACCTGCCGGTGCCCGCGCGGCTCGCCGCGGTCCGTGACGGTGAGCTGGATCTCGCGCTGGTACGCGGTCCGGTGGAGGCCACCGGCGTCCGCGTCGTACGCGCATGGTCGGAGTCGCTGCTGGCCGTGGTGTCCGACCGGCACCCCATGGCCGGCCTCCCCGTCGCGACGCTCGCGGACCTGGACCGCGCCGCGCTGCGCCTGCCCGCGCGCGAGGAGGACCCGGCGCTGCACGACGCGGTCACCTTGGCGTTGCACCAGGCCGGAGGGGGTTCGACGGGCCGGTCGGGCGGCTCGCTGCTGACCGTCCTGATCGAGATCGGCGCCGGGCACGGCGCGTGGACGCTGCTGACCGCCGAGCAATTGTCCGGGTTCGCGGCCCGCCGGATCCGCGCGCTGCCGCTCGATCTGCCGTTGAGCATCGACGGGCACATCGTCGCGTCGCTGGTGACTCCGGACGTCTGCGTGTCCTCGTTCGTCCGGGCGTTCACCGACCTGCCGCAATGAGGCGCACCGTCAGGTGAGGAGATGTCGCTCGCTCCAGTGCGCCAGCGGCTGCAGCGCGGAGATCAGCTCCTCGGCGTCGGCGGTGAGGGCGTACGTGATCTGGACCGGCGTGCTGGGAATCACCGTACGTTCGACGAGCCCGCGCTCCTGCAGTTGCTTGAGCCGCAGCGTGAGCTGCGGATCGGAGATGCCCGGCACCATGGCGCGGTACTCCTTGAACCGGCGGGCGCCGCGGGCCCCGGCGAGGAGGATCGGCCCGACCCAGCGGACCCCGATGATGTCGATCGCGCGCAGGATGCGGTGGCAGCTCTCCTCGTCCACCGGACTCTCGGACGGCGTAGTCACTTGTTGAAAGTAAGTAACTTTGCCAACGTTTGTCAACGCTGATCAGCGGACCGATACTTCCCTTGACCGACGAAAGGGAGGTCGTCATGACCGCGTCAGTGAGCCGGAGGGTGGACCGGGTTCTCGACAAGACGGACCTCGGTCCGACCCCGATGTCCGACCACAGTTCGATGATCATCGCGCCGGGAAGCGCCGCCTGGACCGACCCGTTCCTGGTGATGGGCGAGGAACTCGTCAACCAGCCGGGGTTCGACTGGCATCCGCACCGTGGGATGGAGACGGTGACCCTGATCCTGGACGGGGCGCTGGAGCACGGCGACAGCCTGGGCAACGCCGGTGTGCTCGGGCCCTGGGACGTGCAGTGGATGACCGCGGGGCGGGGAATCATCCACCGGGAGGTCGCCGCCAGGTCGGAGCGGGCGCACGTGATCCAGATGTGGGTCAACCTGCCGGCGGATCGCAAGCTCGTACCCACGCGCTATCAGGACCTGCGAGCCGGCACGCACGCCGTGCACACCGAGCCCGGCGTGCTGGTTCAGTTGATCTCGGGAGAGACCGGGCAGGCGCGGGGGCTGGCGCTCAATCACTGGCCGATCCTGGGCATGGTGATCACGCTCGATCCGAGGACCGAGTACCGGCAGGTGCTCGACGGTGACCAGCGCGCGTTCGCGTACGTGCTCTCGGGACAGCTCACGATTGCCGGCCGGACCGTGCACACCGGGCAGATCGCCTGGTCGGATCCGGTGTCGCAGCCGGGCGACCCGACCACGCTGACCCTGGCCACCGGTGACGGCGACGAGCGGACCAAGGTGCTGCTGTTCGCCGGGCGGCCCATCGGTGAGTCCGTGTACGCCAGCGGCCCCTTCGTGATGAACACCCGCGCCGAGATCGAGCAGGCCTACCGCGACTTCCATTCCGGCAAGTTCGGCAGCATCCCCCGGCACACCCGCCTGCCCTCCGGCGCGTGATCCACCAAGGGGTTTCCCGCATCCGCCACTCCGGATGATCTACTCCGGCCAAGGTGACGGATGACCGCCGAGCGAGTGGGGGCTCCTTCCGGCGGGCGTTTCCGGTGTCCTGTCTGAGCGTTCCGCCATGCCGGCGCCGTTGCCGTCATGCGCGGGTGCTGCCATACGAGACACGCGGAGGGAGCGTGATCGTGGAGTTCGAGGTTCTGGGTCCGTTGCGGGCCAGGTCCGGCGACGTCGTCCCGGTCCTGGGGCCGCGCAAGCAGCGGCTGCTGCTCGCGGTGCCGCTCGGCCACCCGCATGGCAGCTTCTCCGCCGGCCACCTGGTCGACGCGCTGTGGGGCTCCGAGCCTCCGCCTTCGGCGTTCCCCATGCTCACGGTCGTCGACGGGGACACGACCGTGGCCCTCGGGACGACGCCGGAGGTGATCGATTCTCGGGCGAGCGGACCGACGATGCACCTTTCCGGAAGCAGATCGTCCGCAACCGGCGGTAGCGTGCCGCCACGACCGACGCCTACATGGAAGGTGCACCCCGTGCGATCTCGAACCAAGGGCATGTGGTGGGGCACCGCCATCGAGGCACCCGACCCCGCTGCCTTGGCGAAGTTCTACTCCGACCTGCTCGGGTGGCCCATCGGCCATCAGGAGCCGGGAACAGCGATTCTCGCGGCTCCCGAGGGATCCGTTTATGTCGTGTTCCAGCAGGCGACCGGTTACCAGGCTCCCGTCTGGCCGCCTGCCGCCGGGCAGCAGCGCCCGATGATGCACTTCGACTTCCAGGTCGGAGACTTGGACTCCGCGGTCGCCGAGGCGGTCGCCCTCGGAGCTTCGGTCGCCGCCGAACAGCCGCAGGACAACGTCCGGGTGCTCTTCGACCCGGCCGGCCACCCCTTCTGCCTGTGCCGCGACGACGGCTGATCACGCGGTCGCTCGCCGCACACTCGGCATGTCCCCGTCCATAACGGCCCGCCCCTGGAAGCGGCGGCGTGGTGCATGACGTGGGCCGGCGATTTCGGGCGGGAGGTGGCCGGCACCTCAAGCCAGAACAGATCACCTATCTGGCCGGACCCCGCCCGTCAGTCGCCGCTGCGAAGGGCGTTCAGGGCTCGTCGGCAGACGGCGTGCCACGTCTCCCCACCCTTGTCCCGGGTCAGGACGCTGGCGATCACGGGCTCTTCGCAGGTGCTGCCGTGCCAGGAGCATCCGCCGTCGGCCGCGCGGCGCCCGCGGTGCATGGCCGGTTCGTACGGGTGTTCCTCGACCAGTTCGGTTGCCATGGGGCGGGATCCGATTCCTTCGGCTGTGATCCGCGGGTCGGTGAGGATCGCGTACACGTACGAAGGACCGATGATGTCCTTGCTGAGCTGCCCCGGCCCCGACAGCGGGCGCCGGTCCCATGCGCGGGCGAAGTCGGAGCGGTGGATGCCGATCTTCGTCCGGTCAGGGTAGATCTCGTTCTCGCTCAGCCGATAGGTGAAGGTGACACCGCGGCGGAGCCGGAACGCCTCGCCCGCGTGCCGCCTGATCCGGCCCCAGACAGGGTCGAAGGAGTGAACGGCCGATCCGGTTGTCGCCGGATCGGCGCCCCGTGACCGCCTCGGCCGGGGCTGGGAGGAGACGGGTCTCGCCGGGCCGGCGTCCGTGGCCGGACGAGCGGTGACGGAGGCCGCGACCTTCCAGAGCAGCGGGATACGAGGGTTTCGGCCGGTGAGCGCCAGGACGGTCAGAAGAAGGTGCAGGGCCGGCGGCCCGAGCAGGGATGCCAGCGTCCAGGTCCACATGACGAGGTCGCTCGATGGGATCTCAGCGCCCTGATATCGAATGGCGATATAGACGACCACCAACAGCAGGCTGACCAAGAAATACACGACGGAGACGATGTCGATGAGAATCGACTGCACGGCGTGAAAACGCACCTGAGGCCGGCGATTGCGGCAGAAGATCAATCCTCCGACGAACCCGAGAAGGTATGCGAGGGCCGAACGCCATGAGCTGCTGACAAGATCCGGATTCCAGGGCGCCTCTATGCTGAACGCCGCGGATTCGACGCGAGGTGCCGCCTGGTCACCGGCCCCGGCGCTCTTGTCGTCCGATGCGGTTGTCCGCAGTTCTCGGCGCTTGCGCTCGGCCCGCTCGATGATGACGACCACAGTTTGGACAATTCCGGCGATCGACGCAACAACACCGAGCAACGCCAGAACAACGCTCATGCATCCACCTTTCGGGAGGGGAAGCCCTTATTCCGGCGAATGGTCCGATATTCGGTCGCCACGCTGGGCTGGGGATGCGGTAAGTCTCTCAGAGAGCGAAGATCGATTCTCGGGGGAACTATTCACATATCGCCGTCAAGACCCTGCGTGCCGTGCCAGCATCGTGGCCGGTGCCAGACGAAGCCCCTCGGCTGGTTCCTGAAGCATCGGGCGCCCGCCGTGGCTCGGGAAACTCTGGAGACCGGCGGCAACTTGGCGTTCGACGATCGGTGGCCATACCGGCTGCGTCACGATCACCGCAACATCGTGCGGCTCAGCCCGCCTGCGCCGATTGTCGCCGAGCATGCGGAAGCGGCGCTGGGCATCGTCTTCAAGCATATGATCATCGATCCGGCCACCTGATCCGGGCGATCGGGCGGGGGGTCGGGTGCTGTGGGGATCATGAGCTGGACTCCGTTCCGCGCCTTGGCGAGCGGTCGTCCGTAAGCTGTGTGTATGTCCCCTGCCCTGGTCCTGCTGGACGGAGTTCGCTGGCGGGGTGTGCGCGTGGTCGGGGATCGCGCCCATACGCTGCTGGCCGTGCTCGCTCTGCACGGGCGCGCGGGGGTGAGTGACGAGCGGCTGGTCGAGGAGTTGTGGCCCGAGGAGGCGCCGGCCAATCCGACGAAGGCGCTGCAGGTGGTGGTCTCGCGGACCAGGGCGGCGACCGGGGCCGATGTCGTGGTACGGATTCCGCGCGGGTATCGGCTCGGGCTGCCGGCTGACGAGGTGGATGCGTTGCTGCTCGGCGGGCTGGTGGAGCAGGCGCGGAAGGCGCTGGCCGAGGGTGACATGGTGCTGGCGCGGCGCCGTGCCGATGAGGCCATGATGATCATGGCTGATGGTGTGGGGAGTGCTTCGAGGGCCGGCGGTATCGGTGGCGGTGCTTCGAGGGCCGGTGGTGCCCATGGCGTCGTTGTCGCTGAGGAGGTCGGGGCGCTCGGTGAGTTGAGGGGGGTTGCGGCTCAGTGGGTGGGTGAGGCGCGGCGGATCGCGGCCGTCGCCCTGAGCCGGAGCGGTGCCCATGAGAGTGCGCTGCCCCTGCTGGAGCAGGTCGCGGCCGGGCGGTCGCCGGACGAGGAGCTGCTCGCCTGCCTGCTGCGCAGCGAGGCCGCCGTACGAGGTCCTGGGCCCGCGCTGGAGCGGTACGAGCGGTATCGCGCCGGGCTGGTCGCGCGGCTGGGCACCGAGCCGGGGCCCGAACTGGCCCGCGTGCACGCCGAGTTGCTGGCCGCCGATCGGCCGGTGCGTCAGGGCATCCTGTACGACGGCTCGTCGCTGCTCGGCCGGGACGACGACATCCGCGCGGTGCACGCGCTGCTGCACACCCACCGGGTGGTGTCGATCATCGGCCCGGGCGGGCTGGGCAAGACGCGACTGGCTCATGTGGTGGGCAGGAACGCGGCCCAGCCCGTCGCCCATTTCGTCGAGCTCGTGGGCGTCTCCTCGCCGGAGGGCGTGGTGGGCGAGGTGGGCTCGGTGCTGGGGGTGCGCGACTCGGTCAGCGGCCGCCGGGTGCTGACCGCCGAGCAGCGTACGGACGTCCGCGCCCGGATCGCGCGGCATCTCGACCAGGTTCCCGCGCTGCTGATCCTGGACAACTGCGAGCACCTGATCGAGGCCGTCGCCGACCTGGTGGCGTTCCTCACCGTGACCACCCGCGATTTGCGGGTGCTGGTCACCTCGCGCGCGCCGCTGTCGATCCCGGCCGAACGCGTCTACCTGCTCGGCGAGCTGCCGGCCGGTGACGCGGTGGAGTTGTTCCGCCAGCGGGCCACGGCGGCCCGTCCTGACGTGCGGATCGACGAGCGGGTGGTCGCGGAGATCGTGGCCCGGCTGGACGGGCTGCCGCTGGCGATCGAGCTGGCCGCGGCGCGGGTGCGGGTCATGTCGGTGGAGGAGATCGCGCGGCGGCTGGCGGACCGGTTCGCGCTGCTGCGCGGCGGCAACCGGACGGCCCCCGACCGGCATCAGACGCTGCTCGCGGTCATCGACTGGTCGTGGAACCTGCTGGACGAGCCGCAGCGGCGGGCGTTGCGCTGGTTGTCGCTGTTCGGCGACGGGTTCACGCTGGCCGCGGCCGAGGACGTCCTGGGCCCTGACGCCCTGCCCGCCGTGGCCGCGCTGACCGAGCAGTCGATGCTGAGCGTCCGCGAGACCGCGTACGGCCTGCGTTACCGGATGCTGGAGACCGTCAGGGAGTTCGGGCGGATGCGGCTCAGGGAGGCCGGCGAGGAGGCGTCCGCCCGTGCGGCGCAGCGGGAGTGGGCGACGGCGTACGCGCTCGACCACGCCGCCCGGTTGTTCAGCCCGGAGGAGTTCGCGGCGGCCGACGCGCTGCGCGCGGAGGAGAGCAACCTCGCCGACCTGCTCAGGCAGGCCCTCGGCGAGTCCGACCCGGTCATGACGGTGCGGCTGCTCACGGGCATCGGCGCGCTGTGGTCGATCCGCGGCGACCACACGCGGATCCTCGCCCATCGGGACGCGATCAACCAGGTGCTCGCCGGCTGGACACCACCGCCTCACCTGGTCGAGGTGACCAGGAGCGCGCTGCTGATCGCGCTGGTCAACATCATGATCATCGTGGACGATCACGGGGTGGTGCTGCGCGAGCTGCTCCGTTCGCTGCCCGTCACGGAGACGACGGATCCGCGCGTCGCGGCGACGGGGTGGGTGATGCTCGAGTGCGACGGGCTCGGCGGCCCCGAGATGCTGGAGCGGCTGGCGGAGCTGGCCAAGGGGCCCGACAGGAACGTGGCGTTCGCGGCCGCGCGACAGATCGCCCACATCCTGGAGAACGCGGGCGACGTGCGAGGAGCCATCGCGGCCGCCGAGCGGACCCTGGAGCTGGTCCACGGCGACGAGGGTCCGTGGCTGGTCGCGATCATGCACGCCATGCTGGCCCACCTGGCCCTGAACCTCGGCGAGCGCCACCGGGCGGTCGAGTACGCCCGGCTCGCCATCCCGGTGCTGAGCAGGCTCGGCGCCGGCGACGACGAGGCGCAGTTGCGTGCGGTGCTGGTGGCCTGCGCCATCGCCGAGGGCGACCTGGACGGCGCGGAGGCCGAGCTGGCCGCGGTCTCCAGGATCAACGACAGCGAGGCGGTGATCGGCGGGATGGCGATCGTCTCGTTGTGCGCCGCCGAGCTCTCGCTGGCCCGCGGCCGGACGTCCGCCGCGCTCGCGGAGTACCGGCTGGCCGTCGAACGGGCGCGCGACCTGCGCATGCCTGATGTGCCGCGCATGGAGCACGCGCCGTGGACGGTGATCGCCGAGTCGATCGCGCTGACGGCGTACGCCTACCACGCGACGCCGGAGGACGTCCCGTACGGCGAGGAGTTGTTCGCCGTCGTCAGGAGCTACGACCTGCTGCTCCCCGACAACCCCGTCCTCGACTACCCGATGTGCGGTTCGATGCTCTTCGGGCTCGGCGCCTGGGGGCTGCTGCGGGGGGCCATGGAGCCCGGTGACGCGATCAGGTTGCTGCTGCTGGCCGAACGGTTCGCGTACAACGGCACCATGCCGAGCATGTCCATCGAACGGATCGAGCCGTGCGCGGAGCGGATCGCGCCGGGGACGTTCGCCGCGGTGCGGGCCGAGTACGGCGCCCGGCGCGGCTCCGACCTGCTGGCCGAGGCGATGCGGCTGGTGGAGCGGGCCGCCCCGAGGCCCGGGTCACATGTGCCGTTTGTAGCTGCGTACCGACAGGGGCGCGAAGACCGCGATGAAGATCAGGCCGGCGAGCAGCGTCCAGGCCACCTCCCCGGTGACGACCGCGTTGTTGGCGAGGTCGCGGGCGGCCGTGACCAGATGTGAGACCGGGTTGATCCGGACGAACGCCGCCAGCCAGTCCGGCAGGGTCTCGACCGGGACGAACGCGTTCGACAGGAACGTCAGCGGGTACATGATCATCATCGAGATGCCCTGCACGGCCTGGGCGCTCCTGGCGATCGTGCCGACCCAGGTGAAGACCCACGCCAGCGACCAGCCCGTGAAGATGGACAGCAGGATCGCGGCGAGCACGCCGCCCGCTCCGCCACCTGGGCGATAGCCGATCACGATCCCCATGCCGAAGGTCAGCGTGGCGGCGATCGCGTACCGCAGCAGGTCGGCGACCATGGGGCCGGCGAGTGGCGCGATTCTGGCGATCGGCAGCGACTTGAACCGGTCGAAGACGCCCTTCTCCATGTCCTCGCGCAGTTGCGTGCCGGTGGCCATGCAGGTCGTCAGCACGGTCTGGGCGAGGATGCCGGGGATCATCAGGGGCAGGTAGCTCTCGACGTCGCCGGCGATGGCGCCGCCGAAGATGTAGGCGAACATCGCGGTGAACAGGATGGGCTGCAACGCCACGTCGAAGAACTGCTCCGGGTTGCGCTTCATCCGTTTCGCCGCCCGCCAGGCCAGCGTCATGGTCTGGCCGAACGTCTCGGCGACGGTGACGCGCCGGCGGGCGGCGGCCACGCGGTCGGTGGCGCGGACCGCCTCGCGGGCGGGTGCGATCGTGGTGCTCATCGGTTCTCCTCCGTGGGGCCGGTCGCGCCGTCTTCCGTCTCGTGGCCGGTGAGGGCGAGGAAGACCTCGTCCAGGCTGGGCTTGGCCACGCTCACCGAGGTGATCGACACTCCGGCGGTGCGCAGCGCGATCAGCACCTCCGCCGCCAGGTCGGCCTGGTCCAGCGCGACGTTGAGCCGGCCCTGCTCCGGGCTGAGCACGGGGTCGGAGCCGAGCACGCGCCGCACCACCCGCACGGCTGCGGGCACGTCGTCCGGCCGGGCGAGCAGCAGTTGCAGGGTCGAGTTGCCGACCGCGGTCTTCAGCTCGTCGGGCGTGCCCTCGGCGACCTTGCGGCCGTGGTCGATGACGGCGACGCGGTCGGCGAGCTGGTCGGCCTCGTCCAGGTACTGGGTGGTCAGCAGCACGGTGCAGCCGTCGGCGACCAGGCCGCGGATGGTCTCCCACATCTGGCCGCGGGTCCGCGGGTCGAGCCCGGTGGTCGGCTCGTCCAGGAAGATCAGCGGCGGCCTGGTGATCAGGCTCGCCGCCAGGTCGAGGCGGCGCCGCATGCCGCCGGAGAACTGCGCGATCGGTTTGTCTGCGGCCTCCTCCAGGCCGAACTGGGCCAGCAACTCGGCGGCGATGCTCCGGGCGCGCGGGCTGGCGACGCCCTGGAGCCGGCCGAAGAGCCAGAGGTTCTCGCGGGCGGTCAGGCTCTCGTCGACGGAGGCGTACTGTCCGGTGACGCCGACGAGCTGGCGGATGACGTGCGGCTGATCGACCACGTCGACCCCGAAGATCTCGGCCCGGCCCGCGTCGATCTTCAGCAGGGTGGCCAGCATCCGCAGCATGGTGGTCTTCCCTGCGCCGTTCGGGCCGAGCACGCCGAAGATCTCGCCGGTCCGCACGTCCAGGTCGATGCCGTCGACCGCGTGGTGGCCGCCGAACGTCTTCGCCAAGCCCCGCGCACGTACGGCCACGTCGGGGGGCGGGTCGAGTTCTGTGATGCTCATGGCGCCACTCTCGGCGGCGCCGGTTTCACGGCGCCCTCGACCGGGTTTCACGAGGCGCCCGCGTCGTGAAACTTTCACCGTGGAACGGCCGGCCGAAATTCGGGATCGGGCTCATTCTCCTGGTCCCGCGCCGCGTTCCGACACATTGTCAGTGACGCCGGAAAATTCCTTTGATACGCGGGCGCCGCTCCGGCGAATACGGAACTGCGCGTTTCATGGAGACACGGCGACGTCACGGGGAGAATTCGACATGGGGGACCTCTTCGGCATGCTCAAAAGCCGAGCCGACGACAATGCCAGGAAAGTGGTGGACGCCTGCGCCAGGGAGATCGCCGGCTTCCAGGCGGTCGAGCCCAGGGCGCGGGCGTCGATGCTGGAGTTCGCGGTCGTCGTACGGAGGCGTACGGCCGAGCTGGCCGCGGCCGGCGAGCCGCTGCTGGACAGCGACCTGGCCTTCATCGAGTCGGTCGGCGAGCAGCGCGGCGCGCAGGGCGTGGCGCCCGCCTGCCAGCGCGGCGCGCTCGCGCTGCACGCCGCCTTCACGCTGCGGGAGATCTCGGAGGCGGCCGGGCCGGGCGACCTGGCCGACACGATGCGCCTGATCGACTGGCTGGGCCGCAACGGCACGACGGCGCAGGCGGCCTACACGCGCGGCTATTTCCGCGGGTACGAACGGTTCCTGCCCACGGCCTCGCGCGTGCACCTGCTGGCCACGATGGTGCTGCACGACGACCCGATGGCCGCCGAGCTGGCCGATCACCTCGGGGTGCCGACGGCCGAGCACTACCTGGTCACGGTCGTCCGGGTGGCCGCGGCGCCGCCGCCGAAGCGCAGGGAGGAGGTCGTGTCCGCCCTGCTGCGGCGGCACCGGGTGCCGTTCGGGTGGCAGGAGCCGGACGAGTTCGTGGCGCTGGTGCCCTACCACGGGACGCGGCCCGAGCACCGGACGGCGGCCGAGGGGGCGGGGCTGGCGCTGGCGCGGACGGTGGCCGAGAGCAGGTCGCGGCCGTGCTCGACCGGCTGCGCGCACGGGCGCCGCCACGCCCTGGCCCAGGCGGACGCGCTGGCGCGCAAGGTCAGCCGGGTGGCGCCGATGGAGCGGGTGCCGCGCCGCTCGTACGGGGTGGCGGACGTGTTCGCCGAACTCGGCGCGGTGGAGACGCCGCAGGTGGACCAGTGGCTGCGGGAGACGGCGCGCCGGCTCGGCGACGGGCCCGACCTGGTCCCGACGCTGGACGCCTACTACCGCCACGACATGAACCGCCTGCGTACGGCCGAGTCGCTGCACATCCATCCGCGCACGCTCGACTACCGGCTGCGGCGGGTGCGCGAACTGGTGGGGATCGAGCCCGGCTCCACCCACGGCGTCCGGGTGCTGAGCACCACCGTGGCCAGACTGCTGGCGGGCGCGTGGAACGAACACACCCTTATCTGACCCTGCCCGGTTCCTTTACCGGGCCTGTTTTGGCACGAATGACAATCATCGCGTCGCCGCCACGACGGCGTTTCTCGTGAAGTGACGATGACCGGGAGCCCCGGGCTCGGCGAAAGTAACGGCGCAGGGCTCGGCCGGGCCGGAAAAGGGAAACCAACGAAAGGTTTCGACGACATGGCAGTACATGCGAGAAGAATGCTCATCGGCGTGCTCGGCGCGATCGCGGCGTTGCTGTTCTCCGTCGCACTGCACACCGGGACGGCCACCGCGGCGCCGGAACGCGGCTTCACCGACCAGTCGACCTCGGAGCTCGCGGACGTGCCGGGCAAGGACGGCGGGGCGTCGCTGAACGCCCAGTACTCGTGCTCGCGCAGAGTCCCCATCCCCGCGTACTACATCGACATCGACTGCTCGGTGTTCAGCGGGGCGATCAGGATCGTGGTGACCTGCTCGGACGGTTACCAGTTCGCCAGCCCGATCATCTTCGCCGGTAACCGGTTCACCGGGCGCGGCACGTGCGGGCCGCCGTGGACCGTGCGCTCCGCCAACGTCCAGGAGGTCTGACCGGCCCGGTCCGTCCTGAGCCACCCGGGTGCGTCCCGGGTGGCTCGTCCGCGTACCGGCCCGGGGGTCAGGCGCGCAGGATCTTCCTGAGCAGTTCGGCGAACGCGACAGGATGCGTGGTCAGGCCCGTGTGCCCGCCGGGGAAGTGCACGAGCTCGGCTCCGAAGCGCTCGGCCAGGTAGGCGGCCGGGCGGTAGGGCAGCTCGCCGCGCGAGTCCTGGCCGGCGGCGAGCACGAGCCGGTCCGACAGCGCCGCCAGCCGGTCGACGTCCGGGACGTAGGACATGAAACCGGGCACGATGCGGCCGACGAAGAACGGCAGGCCGGCCATCGTCTGCTCGGGCCGCGCCGCCGCCTGCTGGGCAAGCCGCAGCTCAGCCGGCTCGGGCGGTTCGGGCGGTTCGGGCGGTTCTGACGGCGGGTTGGCCGGCTCGCCGTCCTTGCGGTCCGCCGACTCACCGTCCTTGCGGTCCGCCTGCTCGCCGTCCTTGCTCAGCCCGGCGGCGAACACGGCCATCGCGGGCATGAGCCCTTCCGTACGGAACGTCTCGCGTACGCGGGCGACGAGGGCGCGGTGGACCGCGGCGTCCGGAAGCACCTCCACCACCGGCGGCTCGTGCGCGACCACCCGTTCGAGGCGTTCCTGATGAGCGGTGAGCAGGTGCAGGGCGACGATCGCGCCCGAGCTGGAGCCGAAGACGCGGGCCGGTTCGCCGGGCGCCAGCAGGTCCAGCAGGCGCAGCGCGTCGTCGGCGTGCTCGGCCACCCGCTGCTCGGCCTCGGGGTCGTCGAGCGGGCTGCGGCCGAGGCCGCGCGGGTCGTAGGTCACGACCGTGTACTCGGCGGCCAGGTCCGCGGCGACGGCCTCCAGGGAGGCGGCGCCGCCCGTCCCGCCGGGGATCAGCAGCAGCGGCGGCCCCTCGCCGCGCACCTCGTGGTGCAGAGTGGCACCGCACACACGCAGGGTGGCACCGTGCACGCGCAAACTGCCGTTCATGCGGGCTCTCCTTCCGGCCAGTTCTCCAGGAGGACATGCAGGGCGTCGAGCGTGCGGGTCCAGGTCTGCTGCGGGGTGCGCGCGTGGGCGAACCCGCCCGCGGCCTCCAGGGCGACGAACCCGTGGAAGGTGCTGCGCAGCACGCGTACGGCGTCGGTCAGATCGGGCTCGCCCAGCCCGTACGCCCGCAGCATGCTGTACGTCAGCTCGACCGCGCGCCGCGGCCCCGTCGCCTTGGCCGCCAGCTCGGGATCGATCGTGATCGGCACCTGCGTCGCCATGTAGCGCCCAGGATGCTCGTGGGCGAACTCCCGCCACGCGTTCGCGTACGCGACCAGCGCCTCCTTGCCCGCGAGCCCGGCGGTCGCCTCCGCGATGCGCACGGTCTTCTCGTCGGCGGCCAGCAGCGCGATCCGCCCGCGCAGGTCCTCGACGTTGCGGACGTGCGTGTAGAGGCTGGCGTCCTTCACGCCGAGCCGCCGCGCGACCTCCGACATCGTCACCCGGTCGAGCCCGACCTCGTCGGCGAGATCGGCGCCCGCGACCGTCACCCGCTCCGCCGTCAGCCCGGCCCGCGCCATGCGTCCTCCTTATTCCCAAGACTCCCTAGGTATATCCTAGGACCTCTCGGAATGGAAGCCGCTAGCAGGTCTCGATCAGGTCCGTGCTCCAGTGGTACAGGTTGTCGTAGGACACCCACCCCTCCGTCGTGGTCCCGGCGACGCGGACGTAGACCCACACCTTGCCGTAGCCGTTGATGACCTTGCAGTGGAAGTAGACCGTCGTGTCCTCGCTCAGATACTTGACGTTGCCGCACGAGGAGTACGGGCCCTTCTTCATGTTGCCGGCCCTGCCGATCGTGTCCCAGCCGTCGTCGTAGTTGCCGTGGGACCAGCCGGTGCACGTGCCGCCCTGAGCGCTCGCCTGGGCGGGCGTCCCGCCCAGGGTGGCCCCGAGAAGGGCCATCGCGGCGACGGTGGTGCCCAGACGTACGATCGCCCGCCTCATGCTGTGCCTCTTTCCCTCGTCGTCCATCACTGGCGTGAGAATCGTCCGCCGGCGGAGGTTGAGGATCTGTTGAGAGGCCGTTGAGCGGGGCGCGGCAGGTCAGGCGGCCTCGACGCGCTGCTGGTCCTGAAGCAGGTCGACGACCGTCTCGATGTCGTTGGCGCTCACCGTCTGGTGCAGGCCGCGGTGTATCTCGTCGTCATCCAGCCGGACACCGCGCCTGGTCGCGTACAGGACACCCTCGTCGCTGTAGAAGAAGGACCAGCCGGGGAACGCACTACGCAGCGCATCAATGTCGTAACCCAGAGTAGTCATACGAGTACTCTAACGAGCCGTGCGGCGACCGGTCCAGCCCTCGATGTCCCGACCTCCGCACCGGCGGAAAACCCGATGAGCAGAGGTTACGATAAAGCCATCTAGGACTAACTATATGTATTAATCTAGCGACTGTGAGTAGCGGAGTCGCCGTCAGGACGACCTTAATCCGCCGCGTCCTGCACCGCATCGGTCGGCGCGGCGCGTCGCTCGCCTTCGTCGGCCTGCTGGGGCAGGTGATCGCCGCCTCGCTGGCGTTCGCGCCGGCCTCCCAACGGGCCACCTCGGGCTACACCGCGCTCGCCGCCGTGGTCCCGCTGAACGTCTGGGCGCTGGCCTGGTTCCTCGTCGGCACCCTGTGCCTGGTGCAGATGTTCATGCGCTCCGACCGGATGGCGTTCGCCGCCGCCACCGCGCTGCTCCTGCTGTACGGGCTGGTGCACATGGTCTCCACCCTGACCGGGGCCAACCAGCGCGGCTGGGTCGCCGGGGCGGTCTGGCTGGCGTTCGGGAGCTGGATCGCGCTGATCGCCACCTGGCCGGAGGCGCCTCGGCCGCCCGGACGGCTGCCCGGCGCCCTGCAGCCGGCGGCGGCCGTGGTGGTCGCCGACGCCGCGGGGATCATCCAGTCGTGGAACCTCCAGGCGGCCGACCTGTTCGGCTGGAGCACCGAGGAGGCCGTGGGGCGGCCGCTGACGATGCTGATGCCGCGCCGCCTGCGCGACCAGCACTCCGCCGGGCTGGTCCGGGTGAGCACGTCCGGCCGCTCCGAGCTGTCCGGGCGCATCATCCCGCTGGTGGGCCTGCGGCGCGACGGCACCGAGTTTCCGATCGCGCTGACCGTGAACGCCTGGCATCACGAGGACGGGATCGCCTACACGGGCGTGATCCGGCCGGTTGGAGGAGGTGGCGATGCCGAGCCTGACTGACATTCTCATTCAGATCGCCGTGGGCGCCGTCCCGCTCGGAGTGGCGTACATGGCCTTCCGATCGGCCACCGACGCCAACAAGAAGACCCAGGAGACCTCGCTGCTCCAGGTCGAGCGCCAGGCCGAGCTGGAGCGTTCCAAGGTGGACGCCGAGGCCTTCATCAGGGCCAAGACGATCTACGAGGACGCGCTCAGTCAGCTGGAGAAACAGTTGGTCCGGATGCAGACGCACACCTCGCAGGTGAGCACCGACCTGGCCACCGAGCAGAGTGCGTCCACGGCGATGCGCGACCAGATCAACCGGCTCCAGGCGCAGATCAGGGCACTCGAACGCACGGTCGTCACGTTGCGTACGCAGCTCATCTCGGCGGGCCTGGCCCCGGCGCCCGCGTCCGAGACGACCGGGCCCTACCAGCTCCGGCACCCCCGGATGGAATGACCCGAGCGGCTCGCCGAAGCGAGGGGCTGGTGGACAACGGTCGCCAGTGTCTGTCACCATTTATCGCATGATCATGCGAAAGGAGGGCGCTTCCGCCCTCAACCGGTGAGCGTGCTCGTGCAGCGGGAAGCTGCCGCGATTCGCCAAGAATGGCTGGGCCGGGCGCTGTCGACGCTCCCCACCGACCGCCCGGCCGTCGAAGCCGCCGTCTCCGCCCTCTACCGTCTGGCAGGGCTGTCCCCACCCCGGTTCCACTGGGTCGCCTCACCGCTGGCGGCCCTGGCGACCGTTCCCCCCGGCCTGTCGCATTCCATCGAACATCCGGACAAGTGGCCGCTCCTGACCCGGTTCGCCCAGCTCAGGGACGAGTGGTGCCAGTCCGTGGACGCGGGCATGCGCAAGCAACACTGGGCGTACGACCGGATCGTCCAGCAGGAGGTGTTCTTCCCGCTCCAGCGCTCGATCAGCAGTTGCCTGATCCCGCCGCTGCGGCGGGCGCACAGCTGGGGGCCGCCCGGCCGGATGCGCTGGGAGCAGGCCCAGTACGTCTCCTGGATCGCCCGCTACGACGCGCTGCGCCGCATCGCCGGCCTGGCGCTCGACGCCCGGTTCGAGGTGTGGGCGACCGCGCTCGGCTCGTCCCACTGGTGGTGGCCTGACCGGCACGTGTGCGTCGTCTCCGAACGGCCGGTCGCCCTGCGCACCGAGGTCGTGGGCGACGACGAGGAGGCCAGGCTGCACCACGCGCGCGGCCCGGCCGTCCGGTACGCGGACGGATGGACCGTGCACGCCTGGCACGGCACGCAGGTGCCGTCCTGGGTGATCGAGAACCCGACCGCCGAACGCATCGCCGACGAGGTCAACGTCGAGGTCAGGCGGTGCGCGATCGAGCATCTCGGCTGGGGCGCCTACATCGAGCAGGCCGGTCTCCGTCTGGTCTCACGCGCGCCCGACCCGGGCAACCCGGGCTCCGAGCTGCGGCTCTACGACGTGCGCCGGGGCACGAGGGTGCTCCTCGCGGTCAACGGCTCGGTCGAGCGCGACGGCCATCGACGCAGGTACGGGCTCACCGTGCCCGCCTATCTCAACGATCCGATCGAGGCCGCCGGATGGACGTACGGGCTGTCCGGCGAGCAGTACGCCACACTCCTCCGCAGAACCTAGGTGATGCCCATGACTGTCACACTCGCCTCTCTCACCCAGCGGACCGGACTCGCCGTGCTCGACCACCTTGAGCAGTCCGTCCGCATCCCCGTCGTCGACGGCCTCCAGGCCCAGGGCGACCTCATCGTCATCCCGCTCCCGCTCGTCGCCACGTCGATGACCCTGATCGCAGAAGACCGATGGGAGCCGGTGCCTGCCGAGGGCGTCGAGCTCCTGCGTGGCGCGGCCGGCGGCAACCCGCACACCCTGGTCGCCGACCCCGGCACCTGCCGCTGGACCACGAACGTCATGGACTCCCATGGCCTGGCGATCGGCGTCTTCACCGCCTCGGCCCCGGTCTACCTGCTCCATCCTGAGCACGGGGGCTCGGGCTGCGCGCCGGGCACGTACGTGGTCAGACGCCAGCGCGAACACGAGGGCACCAGGGCCCGGCTGGTCGCGGACTGAACCTCAGCCCGCGTACGCCTGCGCCAGCAGCTCGGCCGACCGCATCCACGCCTTCCTGTCGGGCGCGGAGAAGGCCACGATGAGCTCGTCGGCGCGGGCGTGCTCGGCGAACCAGTCGACGTACGCCTTCACCTCGGCCGGGTCGCCGACGGCCGAGTACTTGGCCATCTGCACGAGCTGCTGACCCGCGGGCGATTCAAGGATCATGTCGGCCTCCTCGGTCGTGAACGTGCGCCCCCTGCCGAGGAACCTGGTGACCCGCAGCCGCTTGGAGTCGAGGAACTGCTCCTGCGCCTCCTCCGTCGTCTCGGCCGCGATCACGTTGAGCGCCGCGATGACGTGGGGGCGGTCGAGCTGCGCGGAGGGCTTGAACTCCTGGCGGTAGATGGCCACGGCCTCCTCAAGGGCGGCGGGCGCGAAGTGGGAGGCGAACGCGTACGGGAGCCCCAGCGCCGCGGCGAGCTGCGCGCCGAACAGCGAGGACCCGAGGATGTAGAGCGGCACGTTCGTGCCCTTGCCCGGGGTGGCGTCCACGCCGGGGATGCGGGACTCCCCCGTCAGGTAGCCCTGCAGTTCCAGCACGTCCTGCGGGAACGAGTCCGCCGAGGAGTGCGTGCGCCGCAGGGCCCGCATGGTCTGCTGGTCGCTGCCCGGCGCCCGGCCGAGCCCGAGGTCGATGCGTCCCGGGTGCAGCGTCTCCAGCGTGCCGAACTGCTCGGCGATGGTCAGCGGCGAGTGGTTGGGCAGCATGACGCCGCCCGCCCCGAGGCGGATCGTGCTGGTGTGGGCGGCCACGTGGGCGATGAGGACGCTGGTCGCCGAGGAGGCGATGCTGGCCATGTTGTGGTGCTCGGCGTACCAGACCCGCTGGTATCCGAGCTCTTCCGCTCGCTGCGCCAGGGCGACGCTGGCGGCGAAGCTGTCGCCCGCCGTCTCGCCCTCGCCGATGTGCGCCAGATCGAGGATGGACAGCGGCAGAGCCATGAGTACGCGCCTTTCGCAGAGCGGTGTGACCAGCTCTATGCAACAGCATCTAATGCGGCGTTATTTCATGGCTGATCCCCCACGGCGCGGCCGTGGGGGATCGGAAGGCGTTCAGGAGGCGGTGCAGGAGAGCGCGGCGGGGGTGCCGTTCTGTCCGGAGTGTCCGCCGAGGAAGCCGAACGTGGCCGTCGCGCCGGCGCCGACCGCGCCGTTCCAGTCGAGGTTGGTGACGGTGACGGAGCCGCCGCCCGTCGACAGGTTGCCGTTCCAGAGCTGGGAGATCGTCTGGTTGTTCGGGAACGTCCAGCCGACCCGCCAGCCGTTCAGCGACGACGTGCCGGTGTTCCGCACGGTGACCTCGGCCTGGAAGCCGTTGTTCCACTGACTGGTCACTCTGTACGTCGCCGTGCACCCGCCGGGTCCGCCGGTCGGGGTCACGGTGGGCGTCACCGTCGGGGTGACGGTGGGCTGCGGTGCGGCGACGGCCAGGTCGTACGCCCGCTGCGGCACGAACTGCCCCGCCTGCGCGATGCACCCGTCGGCCTCACCGGGCGGCTTGACCCACAGGTAGGCGGCGATCGCGGAGTCGCCCGTGTCCGTGGTGCTCCAGGTGCCCGTGGCGCGGCCGGCCGGGTCGCACCACTCGCTGCCGGCGGGGCCGTTGCCGTTGCGGCTGGTGTCGATGACCGCCTTGAGCCGGGAGACGCCGGTCGCCGCGATGATGTTCTTCGCGTACGACACCAGCCCCGCCGTGGCCCGGTAGTTCGAGGTGTTGACCGCGATGCCGTCGGCGCTGTTGGCCACGTCCGCTCCGGTCAGCCGGGAGGCGGCCTCCGAGGGTGACAGCCAGGCGTCGTGCCCGATGTCGAAGTACACCTTCACCTGCGACGACGTCGCCCTGAACCGCTTGCCGGCGTAGGCCATGGAGGCTTTCACCTCGGCCTGCTCGGAGGAGTTCATGCAGTTGGTCATGATCGCCAGGGCGTCGGGTTCGAGGACGACGGTGGCCGGCCGGCCGCCGAGCCCGGCCGCGATCTGGTCGATCCAGGCCCGGTAGGAGGCGTGGTCGGGCGCGCCGCCCGCGCTGGGGCCGCCGCAGTCGCGGTTCGGCATGGCGTACACGGCCATGATCGGGATCTTGCCGGCCGCCGCGGCGGCGCCGACGTAGGCGTCCACCTGGCCGCGCACGGTCGTGGGGTTGTAGGTGGCGAACCACCGGCCTTGCGGCACCGCGGCGATCCGGTCCCTGATCACTCCGGTACGGCTGTCGTTCGGGTTGGCCGCCACCCACTTGGCGGCGTTCGTCTGGGGATCCACGTAGAAAGCGGAGTCGGCGGCCTGGGCGGTGGAGGAGGAGAGGACGACCGCCCCCGCCACGGCCGAGGCGGCCGCCGCGAGGAGCACCGCCAGCACGGACCTGCTGCGAGACATGTGGATAACTCCGTCCGTCGTGTGGGAGCGCTCCCACCGGCACCCCGGATGCTAGGGAGCCGGGCTCGCCGGACAAAGACATCGGATCGCTCCTTTAGCCGTCACCGCAGGTCAGAGCCAATAAAAGGGGTGAAACTTTCACTCGGTCAGGCAGGCTTCGAAGACGGCGGTCAGCCGGTCGACGTCGGCCGGCGTGGGCTGCTCGGGGCCGACTCTGCGGCGCATGGCCCCGATGCCGAGGAAGACCGACGCGGCCATGCGGGCTCTGGACCGGGCATCGGGCCCGGAGAGCTTGGCCTCCAGCGGGATCAGCACCGCCGCGATCAGTCGCTCCCTGGCCACGGCCTGCACCTCGGGATGGCGGGCCGAGCGTTCGAGCGTGCGCAGGATCGGGCTGTCCGGCGGCTGCCGCATGCGCTCGGCCGCGTATTCGGCCAGCCGCCTGGGCAGCCCCCGCTCGTCGCCCTCGAACAGGGCACTGAAGGCCGGCTCGCCCTCAAGGACCGCCGCGAAGAGGCCGGCCTTCGAGCCGAAATACCGACCCACCAGGGCGATGTTGGCATCGGCCGCCGCCGCGATCATGCGTACGGTCACCTGCTCATAGCCCTGCTCGCCGAACAACATGCGGGCGGCCCGCAAGATCCGCTCCCGGGTGGCCTCGCGATCGCGTGGCCTGACCTCAGTCACCTGGGGACTCATGCCCGCACTCTACTCAACCCACACCCCACTAACCGTGCGGCTAGTAAACAGGCGTATACTCAAGGGGTTTATGTCTGCAAGAAGGGGATGTGGGTGTCTTGGTAGCCCAGGCGCAGGCCGCATCTCCCGCGAAGCGGCACTATTCCCACCGCGAGATCCTCGAGATCATGTCCGGGCTCATGCTCGCGATGCTCACGTCGATGATCTCGACCTCTGTGGTGGGCACCGCGCTGCCGACGATCGTGGGGGAACTAGGCGGTCAGGACCAGTACTCATGGGTCGCGAGCGCGACCATGCTGACGATGACGGTGTCCACGCCGTTGTGGGGCAAGCTGTCGGACGTCTTCGGACGCAAGCTGCTGTTCCAGACCGCGCTGGGGCTGTTCGTCGCGGCCTCGCTGGTGGCCGGCCTGTCGCAGAACATCGGACAGCTCATCGCGGCGCGGGCCATCCAGGGCCTGGGTGTGGGCGGATTGTCGGCCTTGTCGCAGGTGATCCTGGGGGACATCGTCTCCCCCAGGGAGCGCGGCCGCTACTCCGGCTACATGGGCGCCGTCTTCGGCATCTCCACGGTCGCGGGCCCGCTGCTGGGCGGATTCATCGTGGACGCCGACTGGCTGGGCTGGCGCTGGTGCTTCTACGTGGTGGTGCCGTTCGCGGTGGTGGCCTTCGCGGTCATCCAGAAGGTGCTGAAGCTGGAGCGGATCAAGCGCAGCACGTCGATCGACATCTGGGGCGCCACGACGATCACGGCGAGCGCGAGCGCGCTCATGCTGCTGCTGACGCTCGGCGGCGTCGAGTTCGAGTGGAACTCGTTCTGGACCTACGCCCTGTCCGCGATCGCGCTGCTCATGCTGGCCCTGGCGGTGCTGTCGGAGCGCACCGCGCGTAACCCGATCCTGCCGCCGCGGCTGTTCCGCAACCCGACGTTCGTGCTCACCAGCCTGGCCTCGCTGTTCGTCGGCATGGCGATGTTCGGCGCGATGATCTATCTGCCGCAGTACCTGCAGATCGTCAAGGGGCTCAGCCCGACGAACTCGGGCCTGATGACCCTGCCCATGGTGATGGCGCTGTTCCTGTCGGGCGTGATCTCCGGCAAGATCGTCACCCAGACCGGCAGGTGGAAGATCTTCCCGGTCATGGGCCTGCTCACCGTGGCGGCCGGCCTGTTCCTGCTGTCCAGGCTGCACGTCGACTCCAGCGAGTGGCTCATCGGGGTCGACGTGGCGGTGCTGGGCACCGGTCTCGGCCTGTCCATGCAGATGCTCATCCTGGCCGCGCAGAACGGCTCCGAGCTGCGCGACATGGCCGCGACCACGTCGGGCGTGTCGTTCTTCAGGTCGCTGGGCGGCGCCGTCGGCGTCTCCGCGTTCGGCGCGATCCTGACCGGCCGGCTCAAGGACGAGATAACCGAGATGCTGCGGGCCGCGCACATCTCGCTGCCGGGCGGCGGGGACGTCAAGCTCGGCAGCCCCGACGCCATCCAGCTGTTGCCCACGCCGATCAAGAACATCGTGCTGGAGTCGTTCACCCGCGGCCTGGAGACCGTGTTCCTGGTGGGCGTGCCCATCGCCCTGCTCGGGTTCCTGGCCACGCTCTTCCTCAAGGAACTGCCGCTGCGGGGCGCGAGCTTGCCGCCCGAGCCCGCGGCCAAGCCGCTCAGCAAGGACGACCTGGTCCTGGCAGGCCTGCTGCTCGAACTCATCTCCCAGCGCATCGAACGGGTGAACGGCGAGCGCTCGGCGCTGCTGAGCGCGGTCGCCAGGCTGGCGCCACCCGACGAGCGCTCCGAGCGCGAACGGGCCAGGGCGGTCGTGCACGACGTGCTGCGGCCCACCTCGCGCACCCTGATCGCGCAGGCCACGCCGCCACAGAAGGACCTCGTAACAGGAGGAATCTCGCAATGATTCGCAAGTTCGTGGGCGCCGTCGCCGCGGCCCTGGCCGTGCTGGCCGGGCTGTGGCTGATGATCGCGCCCTTCGCCCTCGGCAGCCAGCCGGAGGACGCCGACTGGACGAACGCCACCCAGTCCGAGTTCTTCACCGGGCTCGGCGTGGCGGTCGTGGGACTGGTCGGCGCCGTCGCCTTCGTGCTGGCCATCCGCGAGGAGCTCGTACTGCGCGGGCTGGTGGAGCCCAAGCCGCGCAAGGCCGAGCCTGAGCCCGAGCCGGTGCCGGTCCCCGCGCCGCAGGCGTCCTCGGCGGAGCTGGCCAGCCTGCTGGCACCGCTCGTCGAGGCGCTGCGTGAGGACCTGAACACCGGATCCCGTCCCGGCGGTGGCGAGCACCGGCAGAACGGCAAGACGTCCCTCGTTGGAGTGGAGGAGAACCGATGACGGCGAAGCTGGGCGTGTCCGCCCTCGTCCTGCTGTTCCTCGGCGGTCTGTGGCTGGTCGCCGCGCCGTTCGCGGTCGGCTACCAGCCCCGCGGCGCGACCTACGCGGACGCGACGGTCAACGACCTGTGGCTCGGCGGCGGGATCGCCGCGGTGTCGTTCGTGACCCTCGTCGTCTACGCCGCCGACGCCCTGCGCGAGCTGGCCTCGCGCGGCAGGCACGCCGAGTCCTGACGCGAGACATGCCGTGTTCGGCAGTGGCGCAGATCCTCGGTGGGAGCCGCTGGAAGGCGAGCTCCCCGAAGGGCGCTTCGAGATCGGCAAGGACGGCGCCGGCCTGCTCGTCGTGGGCTTCGACGGATCGGGCCCGAGCCGCAACGCACTCGCGTACGCGGCCGGGCTCGCCCGCAGGGACGACGCCGCGCTGCTCATCGCCTTCGTCGAGTCGCTCAACACCATCCCCCTCTGGTTCTGGGCCGGGTCGCCGATCATCCCCGACTCGGCCTGCGACCTGACCGAGGAGCTCAGGGACGAGCTGCGCGGCGCCGGGGTGCCGTGGCAGTTCGTCAGCGTGCGGGGTGACGCGGCGCGCGAGCTGGAGACGCTGGCCAGCGCGTACCGGGCCGACGCGATCGTCGTGGGGCGCTCGCGCAGGTCGTGGCTGGGCTCGGTTTCCTCCGGGCTGGCGAAGCGGGCTCGCCGTACTGTGCTGATAGTGCCCTGACCAGGGCGGATGTCGCATATGGTGGCGAGATGAAACGTGCTGCCGCCATGGCGTTCGTGGTGCTCGCGTCCGTTTCGTGCGGCGCGGGAGAGCCGGTCGCCTCGCCCGCGACCTCGGATTCCGTCCACGAGACGCCCGAATCACCCATGTCCGTGCCCGCCTCCGCCGGGCAGAAGCCCACTCCGGCCCCCAGCCCGACCGGGCCGCCGCCGTTCAGCGCGAACGTCTCGCGGGTCGCGCGCGACCAGCTCCCGTACTCCTGGCGTCCCGGCTGCCCGGTCCACTACCGGGACCTGCGGCTGGTCACGCTGACGTACTGGGGGTTCGACGACAAACCGCACACCGGGCAGCTGGTCGTGCGCAAGACGGTGACCAGCGACATCGTGACGGTCTTCAAGAGGTTGTACGGGTGGCGCTGGCCCATCAAGCAGATGAAGCTGGTGGACGCGTACAAGGGCGACGACTACGACTCGATCGACGCCGACAACACCTCGGCCTTCAACTGCCGCCCGGCGACCGGGTCGAGCAACTGGTCGAATCACGCCTATGGGGAAGCGATAGACATCAATCCCCGCGAGAACCCATATGTCACCGCAAGTGGCAGCACGGCCCACCAGAATGCGAAAAAGTTCGCTAAACGGCCTGTAAGCGGTAAAGGTGTAGTAAACCCTGGTGACAAGGTTGTCAAGGCCTTCTCCCGCGTCGGCTGGGAGTGGGGCGGCTACTGGTCGGGCACCAAGGACTACCAGCATTTCTCCAAGGGTGGAGGCTGAGACAATCCCCTCATGGCGGCTAAGGACGGCGACGGCTGGACCGAGTGCGCGCAAGGCCATCAGCACTGGGGCGTTCATGGCGCCTCCGGGCTGCTGGTCGTGCACCATGACGAGCTCGGCGTGCCGTACGTGCTCATGCAGAAGCGCGCGTTGTGGAGTCACCACGGCGGCACGTGGGGGTTGCCTGGCGGCGCCCGCGACAGCCACGAGGACGCCGTCACCAGCGCGCTGCGCGAGGCCCGCGAGGAGGCGGCGCTCGGCGGCGAAGGGCTGCGCGTGCAGGGGGTCTACCTCGACGACCACGGCGGCTGGACGTTCGAAACGGTGATCGCCGCCTCGGCCGAGCTGCTGGCCGCCGCGCCGGCCAACGGCGAGAGCACCGAGCTGCGCTGGCTGGCGCTGCCCGAGATCGCCGAGCGTGAGCTCCATCCCGGCTTCGCCGCCACGTGGAGTGACATCCAGGGCGCGATCAGTCCCGAGACCCTGGTGCTCGACGTGGCCAACATCGTCGGGGCGCGGGCCGAGCGCGGCTGGTGGAACGACCGGCTGGGGGCGGCGACGCGGCTGCTGAACGACGTGTCGGGGCTGCGGCTGACGCATCCGGTGCTGGCGCAGTGGTATCCGCGGATGGTGGCGGTCGTGGAGGGGGCGGCCCGTGAGGCTCCTGCCGTACCGGGGATCCAGGTGGTGGCGGCTACGGGGAGCGGCGATGACGCCATCGTGGAGGTCGTGCGTCAGGCCAAGCCGTGGGAGCGGGTGCTCGTCGTGACGGCGGACCGGGGGCTGAAGGAGCGGGTCGGGGAGCTGGGCGCGGAAACCGTGGGCCCCAAGTGGCTGCTCTCGCAGCTCAGCGGCTGAGCTCGCGCCCGTCGTACGGGCTCGCGCGGTTCTTCGTGGGGTCCTCGCTTCGTGCGGTCTTCGTGCGGTCAGGTCTCCGGCGGGTCAGAGTTCTGCCGGGACCACGCGGTCGAAGGCGGCCTTGAGCCCTGTGACGTCGAGCACCCGTTGTAAGACACCGTGCACGCCGACGAGGCCCAGGCTTCCGGCGTGCGCGGAGATCCTGCGCTGGTGCTCGACCAGCACCCACAGGCCGCTGGAGTCGCAGAACTCCAGCTCGGCCGCGTCGATCACGATCTCCACGCGCCCCTCGGTGAACAGCGTCACCAGGCAGTCCTTCAGCAGCGGAGCCGTGAGCTTGTCGAGATCACCGCTCAGGCGCACGAGCGCTCGGCAGGCGCCGCGCTGCACCTCGACGTTGAGATCCGCCACCACCTGAACGTACACCCCTGCCACCACAGCCGCTATCGTGGTTTCCGCACGGGAGGGTTCGCATAGTGGACGAGTGCAGCCGCCTTGAAAGCGGCCAGGTCAGCGATGGCCTCGTGGGTTCGAATCCCACACCCTCCGCTCACTCGCGGGTCCCCGCGAAGGCGTCGCCCACGCTGGCGGCGAGCTGTAGGTAAGCCTCCCTCGTCGCATCCTGGAGCCGGTCCAGGTCGATCTCCGCGCCCTCCTCCAGATGCGGGTCGTAGGGCACCCTGATCACCGCGCGGCACCGGGCGGCGAAGTGGGCCTCCAGCTTCCTGATGTCGACGGCGGACTTCGACCTGGGCCTGACGCTGCACAGCACCACGGTGGCGTTCTTGACCAGGTCGGCGTAGTGGTGGGCCTCCAGCCAGTCGAGCGTCGCCGAGGCCGCCCTGGCGCCGTCGACCGACGGGGAGCTGACCAGCACGATCTGGTCGGCCAGCCCGAGCACGCCGCCCATGGCGGAGTGGAGCAGGCCGGTGCCGCAGTCGGTGATGCAGATCGAGTAGAAGTTCTCCAGGACCTGGGAGACGTCCTGGTAGTCGGAGCCGCTGAACGCCTCGGAGACCGCGGGGTCACGGTCGGAGGCCAGCACCTCAAGCCGCGAGGGCGCCTGCGAGGTGAACGCCCTGATGTCGACGTACCGCTTGACCTGGTCACGCTCGTTGAGCAGGTCACGCACGGTGGCCGAGGTCTCCAGGACGAGCTTGTCGGACAGCGTCCCCCGGTCGGGGTTGGCGTCGACCGCGATGACGCGGTCACCGCGTACGGAGGCCAGCGTGGCGCCGAGGCCGACGGTGGTCGTGGTCTTGCCCACGCCGCCCTTCAGGCTCAGCACGGCCACCCGGTGGTGCCCGGCCGTCACCGGGGTGCGGGCCCTGGTGACCAGCTCGCGGCGGCGGCGCACCTCCGGCGGCTCGCCCGGCTTGATCCAGCCGCCGGACGCCTTGTAGACGATGCGGCGCCAGCCCTTGGAGGGCGCGTTACGCCGTCCGCGTAGCAGGGACTCCGGGTCGAGGCTCTCCGCCGTCGGACGTCCGGTGACCGGTGGCCTGGGCGGGGCGGTGAAGACGGGGATGGGGGCCGGGCGCCGGCGGGGCTGGGTCGGGGGCGGGATCTCGCGTTCGGCGGGCCGCCATTCCTGCTGGTCGGCCCACTGCGGCTGGTCGGCCCACTGGGGGCGCTCGGACGGCTCGCTCCTGGCCGGGTTGTCGGGCTGTTGCGCCCGCCGCGAACGGCGCGGCTCACCCCGCTGAGAACCCTGCGGCTCCTCACCCCGCTGAGAACCCTGCGGCTCCTCGCGCCGCGATCGCTGCGGCTCGTCCCATGGGGAACGCTGTGGCTCGTCCCACGGAGAGCCCTGGGGCTCCTCCCGCTGGGGACGTGCCTCGTCGCCGGCGGAACGCTCGTCGTCCCGCTGCGGACGCTCATCCTGCCGCGCCCGCTCGTCATCCTGCCGGGAACGATCCCGGGACCACGCGGGGTGTTCGCCGGACCACGCGGACGGCTCATCGGACCACGTGAGCCGCTGCTCGTCGCCCCACTTGGCGGGCTGCTCCGTGCTCCACGACAGCCGCTCGGGCTCCGCGGCCTCGTCACGCGACGGCTCCTGGGACCCGTGGAGCGGCGTCCGCAGCGACGGAGACGACTCCTGGGAGCGCGGCTCGGGCTCGCCCCACTGCGGGCGCTCGCTCCGAGGCAGCGTCTCGGACGACTCGGCCCACGGCGGCCGCTCTGCGGACGACGGCGCCTCCGCCGTACCCGCTGCTGCGCCCGGCTCCTCGTCGCGTTGTTCCTGGGCCCATGACGGGGCCTCGTTGCGCGGCTGGGTGTCCGCCCACGGGGACTTGGCCTCCGTGACGGCCGGCTCGTCGCGTACGGACTCGGCTTGAACGGGCTCGGCAGAAGCGGCCTCGGCACCCACCGGCTCAGCACCCGCCGGCTCGTCGTCCGCGGGCTCCTTGACGGCCTCGGGACGCCGCGTCTCCTCGCTCTCCGTGGACTCCCGCGCCCAATCGGGGATGTGCGGCCACGGCTCGTCCTGCGCCGCCTCGGCCCTGCTCCCCGTCGTCCCCGTCGTCCCCGTCGTCCCCGTCGTCTCGGTGCTGCTCCCGGCCGCCTCGGGCTTGCTCGCGGCCGGCTGCGGCGGCGTGAGCGGCAGCGAGAAGGCGTCGGTGTCGTCGGGGCGCGGCAGCGGCTTCAGCGGCGCGTGGAAGGGATCCTCGACGCTCGGGGCGGGCTTGTCCTGAAGCGCGGCCCGGTCGAGCCACTGGGTGGCCTCGCTCTCCGCCTGCGGAAGGTCCTCGGCGGCCTCGGGGCCGTACACGGAGTCGACCGCCGCGCGGAACAGCGGCGGCGTCGGCGTGTCGTGCTGCTGCGGCACGTGCAGCCAGGGGTCCTTGGGGTACGGCGAAGCGACCGGCTCGTCGGCGACGGCGGCCGAGGCGCTGACCGGAACGGGCGCCTCCTCCGTCTCCTTGATCGCGTCGAGCCAGGCCAGCTGTTCCTCGAGAGATTCTTCTCGATCGTGTCTTGCCACCGTGTTCCCCCTCGGGTGGGTCTAAAGGGGCAGCAAATACATTGCAGGTTAACGCCACATGCTCCGGCACAGCCCGGCAACCCAGAACTTCTTTGCCCGGCTACCGTGGTTCGCATGCGAGCCATTGAGATCGTCAAGCCGGGAGGGCCGGAGGTCCTGGAGTGGCACGAGGTGCCGGAGCCGAGCGTCGAGCGGGGCGACGTGCTCATCGACACGACCGCCTCGGCGGTGAATCGGGCCGATGTCCTGCAGCGGCAGGGATTCTACGACCCTCCTCCCGGCTCCTCACCGTACCCGGGGCTGGAGGTCTCGGGCGTGGTGACCGAGGTCGGGGCGGACGTGGAGCAGTTCAAGCCGGGGGACGAGGTGTGCGCGCTGCTCGGGGGCGGCGGTTACGCCGAGCGCGTAGCCGTACCGTGGCAGCAGGTCATGCCCGTGCCCGAAGGGGTGCCGCTGCACGCGGCCGCCGGGCTGCCTGAGGTGGCGTGCACGGTCTGGTCGAACGTGTTCATGCTCGGACGGCTGCGCAGGGGCGAGACGCTGCTCGTGCACGGCGGCGCCAGCGGCATCGGCAGCTTCGCGATCCAGCTCGCCAAGGCGCTCGGCTCGTACGTCGTCACCACGGTCGGCTCGGCCGCCAAGGCCGAGCGCGTCAGGGAGCTCGGCGCCGACGAGGTGATCAACTACCGCGAGGAGGACTTCGCGGACAAGGTTCACGCCGACGTCATCCTCGACATCATGGGCGCGAAATACCTGGCCGGAAACGTGCGCGCGCTCAAGACCGGCGGCCGGCTGGTGATCATCGGGTTGCAGGGCGGGCGCAAGGCCGAGCTCGACCTCGGCATGCTGCTCGCCAAGCGCGCCTCCGTGCACGCCACCGCGCTGCGCTCGCGTCCCGTGGACGAGAAGGGCGTCATCGTCCGCAGCGTCGTCGACAACGTCTGGCCCCTGGTCGGGGCGGGTGCCGTACGTCCGGTGATCTACGCGGAGGTGCCCATGTCGGATGCCGCCGAAGCTCACCGAATGTTGGATTCCGGGGAGCACGTCGGCAAGATCCTGCTAGTACGGTGAGTGTTATGAATGCTGAGGACAACAACACCCCCCACATCGTGGTGGTGGGTCCTGACTTCCAAGGTCAGGGCGATAGCGGCGAGGACGACCGCTCGGTCACCAACCTGGTCGAGCAGCCCGCCAAGGTGATGCGCATCGGCAGCATGATCCGCCAGCTTCTCGAGGAGGTCCGCGCGGCTCCCCTCGACGAGGCCAGCCGCAAGCGCCTGAAGGAGATCCACGAGTCCTCCATCAAGGAGCTTGAGGACGGCCTCGCGCCCGAGCTGGTCGACGAGCTGGAGCGGCTGTCACTCCCGTTCACCGACGAGAACGGCACGCCGCCGAGCGAGGCCGAGCTGCGCATCGCGCACGCCCAGTTGGTCGGATGGCTCGAAGGTCTGTTCCATGGCATCCAGACCACGCTGTTCGCGCAGCAGATGGCCGCCCGCGCCCAGTTGGAGCAGATGCGCAGGGCGCTGCCCGGCGTGCCGCAGGGCGACGACGGCGGCCCCCAGCGGCCCCACGGCGGTTCCGGCCCCTACCTGTAGCCACCGACCGCTGTGTCGCGGCCGGCTTCGTAGCGGCCGGCTTCGTAGCGGCCGGCTTCGTAGCGGCCGGCGGGGCTACGCGTAGAGCTCCTCGATCACCTTCGCGACCCCGTCGTCGTCGTTGGCCGCGGTCACGTGATCGACCGCCGCCAGCACGGCCGGGTGCGCGTTGGCGACCGCGTACGACGTGCCTGCCCAGCTCAGCATGGGCAGGTCGTTCGGCATGTCACCGAAGGCCACGGTCTGCGCAGGCTTGATCTCGTGCTGCCCGGCGAGCGCCGCCAGGGCCGTCGCCTTCGTCACGCCCAGGGCGCTCATCTCGATCAGGCCCCTCCCGCTGGAGTGCGTGGCCGTCACCAGATGCCCCACCAGTTCCTCCACCGTGACCTGAAGCTCGTCCGCGCCCATGGCCGGATGCAGGGCCAGCAGCTTGGCGCACGGGCGCGAGGTCATCGAGGCGGCGCCGACGGCTCCCGGGCGCCGGTCCCGGGCGCTCAGCAGGAAATCCGACTCATGCGCAAAACCCGCTTCATACTCGACCGAAAATACGAGATCCGACACGTTCGCTCTTAGCTGAGCGACGACTTCCTCGAGTACCTCGACCGTGATCAGGTGAGATTCCACTATCCGTTCGGTATGGAGATCGTAGATCAGCGCTCCGTTTGCACAGACGGCCAGCCCACGGTGACGTACCGCACTCGCCACACCGCCCATCCACCGGGGCGGACGCCCCGTCACGAACGCCAGCACGGCCCCGGATTCCTCGACTTTGCCGAAGGCGGCGACCGTGCGGGGAGACACGGTTCCGTCGGTGCGCAACGCGGTACCGTCGAGGTCGGTGGCCACTAGGCGCGGTGCGGGAAGGCTCTGCATAACAGGTTCCAGTTTGCCCGGTGATGCCGCCTGACAGAAATCTTCGTTGGGACGGGAACACCAACGCTCCAGAATGGTGTTAGATGTGATGGCGTTGTATTAGCTGATCCCGTAGTGAAAACCAGCATGACTTTGTCTGAGCCACCCCGGGTGCTTGCTGTACGACACACCGGGACCCACGAGGTGTGGGTCCCATAGATTCACATCCTGAGGGAGAGCTTTTATGGCTCAGGGAACCGTCAAGTGGTTCAACGCCGAGAAGGGCTTCGGCTTCATCGCCCCGGACGGCGGTGCGCCGGACGTGTTCGTGCACTTCTCCGAGATCGTCGGCAACGGCTACCGCAGCCTTGAAGACGGCCAGCGGGTCGAGTTCGAGATCACGCAGGGCCAGAAGGGGCCGCAGGCCTCACAGGTCCGAGCCCTCTAACCTGTAGCAGCGAGATAGACCGGAGTTCGCTTCCAGCGGGCTCCGGTCTTTTGCTTGTACGGCGCCGGGTCACGCTCGCGCCGGACCGACCCGCCGGTGTGAGATCGGCCCGACGATCTGGGGCCGGTTCCACTCGTATCCGGCCGATCCCGCCCCAGTCAGGCCGGTCCACCACATGGGGTTGGTCCACCCGTGTGGGGTCGGCCCCCGTGTCTGGCCGGTCCCGCCGGGGCGGCACGATCAGGCTAGCGTCCTGCCGACCAGGCCTGCACCGGGTGACCACGCAGGGGTCCAGCCAGTCCACCTGTGCGGACCGATCACGCCGGGGTCGGGGCGATCACGCTTGCCTCAGACCCGTCCCACTGGCGTCCGACCGACCCCGCCCGCGTCGGACCCGGTCCCGCTGGCGTGACGGACCGATTCCACTGGCATCGGACCGGTCACGCTCACCCTCTGCGGCCACCCCAGCGGGTGCCCCGGCGGCGTCCACCAGCCCCCTGCCGGCTGGCCCGCTCCCTGGCTGTGCTGGTGTCGGGTTGGTCACGGCTGTGACTCGACTCACGTAACCCTTGAACCACCGGACGCCCGCAGCGGTCGTCCTGATATGAGGTACGCGTGGCTGTGTCACCCCGTGACCGTTGCCGGGGTGCTCGTGCTGTTGATCAACGACCACCTGCTCAAACACACCTGGCCGGGTTTCGTCACCGGCAAGCTCAGCGACGTCGCGGGGCTCGTCGTGGCGCCGGCCCTACTGGCACTGCTGCTGCGGCGCCGGGCGGACCTGGCGGCGATCATGGTGACGGGGGTGGCCTTCGCGCTCGTGAAGACCACGGAGACGGGCGCTGAGCTCGCCTCCCAGGGTTGGACCCTCGTCGCGGGCCCTTCGCGCGTCCTGGCCGATCCTACGGACCTCCTGGCGCTGCCCGCCCTCGCCCTCGCCTGGTGGGTACGCGCCCGCAGCCTCAGCCGTCCCTCCTCATCCCGGTGGCGCATCATCGTGACGATGCCGCTGGCCCTGATCGCGGTCACCGCCACCTCCTCCGCGACGCCCCCGTTTTCGGCCGAGTCCGTCGAGGTGGATTCGGGCGGCCGGATCAGCGTGTTCACGTACGGCACAACCACGTGGATCTCCGACGACGGAGGGCTCAGCTGGTCGCAGATCACCGGCGACCACGACCCCAGGCCGGGCCAGAGCGCCCAGTGCGTGCCAGGGCAGGCCACGAGGTGCTACCAGATCATCGCCGACCGGTTGGGCGTGGAACAGTCGGACGACGGGGGACGTACGTGGCGGCCCTCCTGGGTGGTCACCGGCGACGCGCTGGAGCGGATGTCCAGGCAGTACGGGGGCCTGCCCACCGACCTGCGTTCCAAGGCCCTGGCCGTCCGGGCACGGCCCGGCGGGCACGTCGTCGTCGTGGCGAACGGCATGGACGGGCTGGCGATCCGCGACACGTCGGGCACCTGGCGCCGGATCGGCTGGCCGGGGCTCAGAACGGCCGAGGTGGACATGGATCCCGAATGGGGCGTGGCGCTCTTCCTCGCCGCCTGCGTGCTGTTCGGCGGGGTGGGGGCGGGTCTGCGCCGGTACACCCGCGCGTACACGAGCTCCGCGGTGGCCGCCTGCCTGGGCCTGCTGCTCCTGTTCAACGGCTGGCCGGTGGCACCCTGGGACGACTGGGTCCCGCTGCGGGTCCTCGGCTTCCTCGCCTTACTGACGGGCGGCGTGATCTGCGTCGTGCTGGCGGCGACAGGCCGGACACGACCCACGGCGGCGGCCGTGGGGGTGCTGGCGGCACCGCTGGTGTACGCGAGCGTCTACCTGCCGTTCGAGGGGTGGGCCCGGGGGACGCCCGAGTCGTACTCGGTCGCGGTCGCCATCGCGGCACTCCTGACCGCCGTCGTCGTACTGGCGAGCGCCGCCCTCATCAGACGCGACGCCCGCCGGCCGAAGCCCTTCCCCGACGAGTAACCGCTTCCGGACCTACCGCCCACCTCGATCCGGCCCCCGGATCCCGATCTCGCGCAGCCGGTCCCCCGGAACCGGCGACGCGAATCCGGTCTCCCGGAGTCTGCGACCGAAAACCGGTGACCGGAAGCGGTACTCGGTGGTCAACGGCCGGCGGCCCGGAGCCGGCCGCGCGGATCCAGCCGCCCTGCCCAGTCACTCGAAACAGGGCCACCCGTCACGCGCAGCCGGTCACGCGGCTTCGATCACTTGCCAGGGGTGAGGACGTCGAGCCCCACGTACGGGCGCAGCGCCTCGGGGACCACCACGGAGCCGTCGGCCTGCTGGTGGTTCTCCAGGATGGCGACGATCCAGCGGGTCGTGGCCAGCGTGCCGTTGAGGGTGGCCAGGTGCTGGGGCTTGCCGTCCTTGTCGCGATAGCGGACCGCCAGCCTGCGCGCCTGGAACTCGGTGCAGTTGGAGGTCGAGGTCAGCTCGCGGTAGCGGCCCTGGGTCGGGATCCACGCCTCGCAGTCGAACTTGCGCGCCGCCGACATGCCGAGGTCGCCCGCGGCCGTGTCGATGATCCGAAAAGGCACCTCGATCTTGGCCAGCATCTCCTTCTCCCAGTCGAGCAGGCGCTTGTGCTCCTCCTGGGCGTCCTCAGGGCGCACGTAGGAGAACATCTCGACCTTGTCGAACTGGTGGACCCGGATGATGCCCCTGGTGTCCTTGCCGTACGAGCCGGCCTCGCGCCGGAAGCACGACGACCAGCCCGCGTAACGCAGCGGCAGCTCGTCGCCACCGAGGATCTCCTGGGCGTGGTAGCCGGCCATCGACACCTCCGACGTGCCGACCAGGTAGAGGTCGTCCTCGGGGAGCCGGTAGATCTCCTTGTCGTGGGCGACGTGGAAGCCGGTGCCCTGCATGGTCTCCGGCTTGACCAGCACCGGAGTGATCATGGGGATGAACCCGGCCTCGATCGCCTGCTGCATGGCCATGTTGAGCAGGCCGAGCTGCAGCCGGGCGCCGACGCCCTTGAGGAAGAAGAACCGCGAGCCCGACACCTTGGCGCCGCGCTCCATGTCGATCGCGCCGAGCGCCTCGCCCAGCTCCAGATGGTCCTTCGGCTCGAAGTCGAACGTGCGGGGCTCGCCGTGGGTCTCAAGCACGACGTAGTCGTCCTCGCCGCCCTCCGGTGCGCCCTCCTCGACGATGTTGGGCACCGTCTGAAGCACGCCGTCCAGCTCGGCGGCCAGCTTTTCCGCCTCGGACTCGGCGGCCTTCACCTGACCCGCGAGCTCCTTGGCCCGCTGGAGCAGCGCGGCCTTCTCCTCGCCCTGCGCCTTGGAGACCGACTTGCCCATACTCTTCTGCTCGGCACGCAGAGACTCGAACGAGGTCAGCGCGGATCGGCGGCGCTCGTCGAGGTCGAGCAGCGTGTCGACGATCGAGTCGTCCTCACCGCGGGCACGCTGCGACGCCCGTAGCCGGTCGGGGTCCTCACGAAGGGTACGCAGGTCAATCACAAACAAAGGCTACCGGCGTACGGAGGCGTTCCGCCCCTGCTTTCCCACCCGCGCCACCGAACCACCCGATCCCGATCCCGCCATGGAACGACTTCTCGTGGTCGGGACCGGCTCGGGCCGGAAAGCAGCTCCGGTTGCTGGGCTGGGCTCGTGGTGAGGAGCCGGCCCTGACGGGTACCTCGCACGTGGTCCGGTGGGACGGACCGACGCCCCTGGGGCAGTCTTGTGCCGGGCAGTCGTTCAGGCCATGGCCGGCACGTGGCGAGGAGCCGGTTCGACGGCGTGCCGACGCGGAGCCACGTACCGACGCGGAGCCACGTACCGACGCGGAGCCACGTACCGACGCGGAGCCACGTACCG